>SABY01000019.1 GCA_009928785.1 Clostridia bacterium
ACATTACACGGATTGAACGGCGCAGCTTGTAGCGTAAGCGTTACTTGCTGCAGTTGCTCGTCGAGCGCTGATGGCGTATAGGTGGTGCTAAGCGCATTTGCAGTTCCAAAAACGCCACTGCCACTGGTGGTCCACACTACTGCCGATTGGTGTTGCGCAGTAGCATCGTTTATAAAATATGGCTGTCCGGTAATGGCAACTGCATCCTCACCGGCATTGGCTAAAGGATTTGGTTTTATCTCTATAGTTGTGCAACTGATGCTTTCGGGGCAACCCATCAATCCATTTGCTGTAAGGCAAAGTTCGACGCTTCCGTAAAGGATGTCTCCTGTTCCGGGAGTATATTTCGCATGCAATAGTGCTGCATTATCAAAAGTGCCATCACCCTCAGAAGTCCATTGCACGCTGGCATAATTTTCGGCTGTGCCCTGAAGTACATAATAATTTCCCGCGCATACTGCTGCGTCATTACCTGCATCAACTTCCGGAACCGGCACAAAGGTTACCATCATGCAGTCGCTTGCCGGCAAACATTCGCCATAGCCTTCGGCTTCAAGACAAAGTGTAACGCCGGGTGCCAAAGCATCGTTGGCGCCGGGATAATAAATAGCCTGCGGCGTATCGCCTCCGATAAACACACCATCGCCCGATGTAGTCCAGGTAAGTGACGCATAATTGCTGGCTGTAGCAAATAGCGGTAAACCAACCGTGCTGCATACAGTCATATCATCACCTGCCGACACCAAAGGCATGTCAACAAAATAAAGTATAAACTGATCGGTGGCCGGAGCGCAGTTTCCATAAGCGGCTGTCGTCATAGTTAAAGTCACCGATCCGTTGTTAAGGTCTTGCGCTGACGGATAATAAACGGGGCGGCTTATGTAATCATAGTCGAAAGTTCCGCTGCCGCTGGTAGTCCAAAGTATGCTTAAGAAGTTTTTAGCTACAGCTTCTGTAAGGGATACCGAAGATGTTTCAAGCTCTTTGCACAGGTGCATATCAGCTCCGGCATAGGCCACAGCATTTATGCAATCTTCTACAAATTTTATGGATATCATATCTTCGTCGGTAACCACACACGGCGACACTGGAGAAACAGCTATGAAAAGGAAAATTTCGTTCTGCCCGATGTCCATTGGCGAAGCGTAGTAGGTAGGATGCAATATGTTTTCGTTGTCGAACATGCCCATCCCGTTGGAAGTGTACCATTGAATAGTTTGGTAATTTTCAGCAAACGACTGTTGTAAATGATAGCCTTCGCTAATGGGAATTGTATTGTCAGACCCGGCAAAAGCAATGGGCGGTTTCTGGAAAGTAAGCGTTAAACAGTCGGTGCTGGTTACACCGGCATCGTTGCCATAAGCGACCAGGCAAAGCGTTGCCTGACCATTATAAATATCCGACGGACAAGGTGTATAAACAGGATTCAAAGCGGAAGGGTCGGTAAAGGTTCCGTTGCCGGTGGTTGTCCATTGCAGTGAACTATAATTGATCGCCTGGGCGTCGAGTTGCACGTTTTGACCGATACACACTATTGCATCATCACCCGCATCCACCATGAGGTCCAGGATGTTGATGGTCAATTGCAACGCATCGCTTACCGGCATGGTGCATGGGTTTTTGGGCAAAGCACTAAGGGTAAGTATTACCGGCTGGTTCTGGCAATCTGCCAGCGACGGAGTATAAGTAGTGACCGCCTGAAGTGGGTTGGCAAATGTTCCGCTTCCCGAAGTACTCCATTCTATCCATGCGTAGTTTTGGGCACTGGCCTGCAGGGTTTGATAGCTGCTCCCCTGATCTATAGTGGCATCGTTGCCCGCAGAGACCACGGGGTTTTTCTCGATAGTTAATAGCAGGCAATCGGAAGTGTTTCCACATCCCGACTGTCCCTGGGCATTCAGGCAAATCTCCACACTTCCGGTAGCAATGTCCAGACTGCCCGGATGATATTGAGCATTGACTCCCTGAGCATTTGTAAAAGTACCGTCGCCTGCTGTAGTCCATAGCAGTGAGCTATGATGTGCGGCGCTACCTGTAAGCAGGAGCATACTGCCCTCGCAGCGCGTTGCATCAGTTCCGGCATTTGCCGTTGGAAGCCGGAGGATGGTAATTTCCATACAATCAGTTACCTGGCCGCAGGGCTCAGCACCTTCAGCAGTAAAACACAGAGAAACATTCCCCGCTGCAATGTCAGCGGCACCGGGTGTATATTTTGCGCTAAGCGACAAAGGATTATCAAAAACGCCGTCGCCATTGGTGCTCCATGATAAGCTGGCATAATTGGCGGCTGTAGCCGACAACTGTGCCTGACTACCTTCACAAATCTGTTGGTTAACGCCGGCATTGGCTTCAGCAGCAGGTTGGATATTCATTTGTAATTCGCTAACAGCGCCGCCGCAATTACCCGAAGAATATGCCGTAAGGCTAATCACTACAAAACCGAGCGCATGGTCGGTTGTTCCAGGGAAGTAGGTAGTGTTTAAGTTTTGGGCATTGGCAAAGGTTCCATCGCCGGAGGTTTCCCAAAGCAGACTTTCATAATTGGCAGCCTGGCCGGCAAGCGAGGCGTTTTGCGTGGCGCAAATAGTAAAATCCTCGCCGGCATTGGCGTAAGCCGACGGAATAAATGTAAGAATAAAGCTACTTTGTGCCTGCTGGCAACCTGCCTCTCCGGAGGCCGCAAGTGTTAACGTTACCCACCCTGCCGACACATCATTGGTTCCGGCGTAATAGGTGGCATGAAGCATCGAAGCATTATCAAAAGTGCCGTCGCCACTGGTGGTCCATAGCAATGCCGAAAAATCCACAGCGGTAGCATTGCTATTAATAAATGGCTCGCTTGCGCAGATGGTAGCATTGGTGCCGGCATACACTACAGGCGGATTGTTGATGGTGACGGTGAGTGTGTCGCGTGTAACGCCACAGGTAGCATTGGTGGCTTTGAAAATTAGTTTTACCTCACCCTGCAGTTTATCCAGTCCGCTGAGGAAGTATTTGGGCGTACGGCTGGTTGGCGGGACAAAATAGCCCGTGCCAAGCGTCGTCCATTGGAACGACTGATAGTTTTGCGCCTGACCATTCAGCGTAACAAAGGAGCTGGTAGCGCATGTTGTAATATCTGCTCCGGCATTTACAACAGGCGGATTGCCAAAAGTGAGCGTAAGGCAGTCGGTGGCATCGTTGCATTCGCCATTAGCGAAAGCTGTAAGGCAAAGCTGCACAGCGCCATTGGTGCGGTCGGCGGTGCCGGGGAAGTAGGTGGCGTTGATATTTGCGGCAGCGTTAAAAGTGCCATCACCGGTAGTAGCCCAAAGCACAGAAGTCTGGTTTTGGGCAGTTCCTGCGAGGATCACATTGTCCGTTCCACAGGCTACCCTGTCGGAACCGGCATTGGCCATAGCATCTTCACATCCATTCACGAAAGTGATTATCATCTCATCCTCAACATTGCCAATGCAAGGATTTTGCGCATTAGCAATCAGCTTAAGCGTTACCATTTTATTCTCATAATCCATTTGTCCGGGTGTGTAAATTGTCGATAATACCGAAGAATTCGCAAAGGCACCGTCGCCGGAGGTTGTCCATAGCAGCGAAGAATTATTATTGACCTGAGCCGCATTTGTATTATAAATATCCCCAATGATGAGTGTTAAATCAGATCCGGCAAAGAGGGTGGGCAGCGGTTGTAAGTGCAAAGTCATGCAATCGTTCACTATACCGCAGCTTTGCAGGCCATCGGTGCTAAGACACAACTGCACCGTTTGGGAACTTTTGTCCATTGTGCCCGGAAAATAGGTAGTTTGCAGTTGGCTGGAATTGGCAAAAGTGCCATCACCAGATGTTGTCCATTGCAAAGTTTCAGCGTTGGCAACGCTACCATTTGTATTTAATATTTGATTAATACAAATTGAGGCATCCACACCTGCATTTACCGTTGCCGGCTGAAGAAGATTGATTTTAATCTGATCACTTGCATCACTACACACGCCGGTTCCGGTGGCAAGAAGATTCAATAGTACGAAACCATTTTCAGCATCGCCGGCTCCGGGAGTGTAGTTTGGACGCAACAGAGTGCTATTACTGAAAGTGCCGTCGCCCTGTGTACTCCAAAGCAATGAGGCATAATTTTGGGCTGTTGCCGACGATAAAACAACGGGAGAATTTGGACTATAACACACTACCTTATCCGATCCGGCAAAAGCTGTGGCATCTTCACATCCGGGATTAATAGTAAGCGCTATTTCGTCGGAAACCGATGTAACGCATGGATTGATGGGAGCTGCTGTTAATCTCAGAATAACCACACCCGTAGTATAGTCAGCTTCAATCGGGGTGTAGGTTGCTGTAAGGGCAGTGGCATTTTGAATAACTCCATTACCATTGGGGGCAGTCCAAAGCATACTGTTGGCATGCGTCACCGCTGCGCCGTTGGTTGTAAAACTACTGCCGAGCGCCACTTGTCCGTTATTTCCTGCATTTACCAAAGGTTTACGAGTGATGGAAACGGTAAGGGAGCCGGAGGCATTGCTGCACATATTTCCTGATATGGCTGTGAGATGAAGCGCAACCTGACCATTGGTTATGTCGAGGCTTCCGGGGGTGTAGGTTGTGGATAATGCTGATGGATTTCCAAAAACGCCATCTCCATCCGAACTCCAGATAACCGATTGTGCGTTGGAAACTATTCCGTTGACCGGAACATTTTGCTGCTCACAGATGGTGATATTGTTGCCGGCATTAACGATAGGAGTAGCCGATAAAGTGACCAGCCTGCTATCCACTGCCGCGGTTTGACAAGGGGTTTTAGGCAAAGCTTTCAACGTAAGCGATACACCTCCATTTATCACATCTGCACTGGAGGGATAGTAAGTTGTGCTTCGCACGTTTTTATTGGCAAAAGTGCCGCTACCAGAAGTTTCCCATAGGGTCGAGTTATAGTTGGATGCTGTTCCGGTTATCGCAATGGGCTGTCTGTCGCAGGAAGCAATATCGCTACCAGCATTGCACACCGGATTTTTGAATATTGTAACTACAAGCTGATCGGCAGCAGAAACGGCACATGGCTGCACAGCGCCTGCTGTAATTGTTAGCGTGGCAGTTCCTTGCTGCAAATCCCCGTTGCCGGGAATATAGTTTGTTATTGCTTGTTGAGGATTTGCAAAAACACCATCTCCTGATGTTGTCCAAAGGATGCTGCTATTGTGTTGGGCTGTTCCGTTAACCGAAACCTGTGTTCCCTGACAGATGGTCTGGTTGTTTCCGGCGTCAACTATTGGAGCGTGTTTTACCTGTATCGTTTTAGTCTTTACAGCATTGCCCGAGCAAGGTGCAACAGAAGAAGCAGTAACGGTAATCAACACGTTGCCATTGGCTACATCCTGCAATCCGGGAGTATAAATTGGATTTACAATAGTAGCATTGCTAAATGTGCCATCGCCGCCCGCAGTCCAAATGAGCGAGCCATAATTTGATGCTGAAGCTGATAAATTTATGGGTTGCGTTTGACAAACCGAGGTTGGTGCATCTATCTGGGTTACTACTGCCGGCTGGAGAATGGTCACTATTTTCTGATCAGGATTTCCATTGACGAAAGGCGGCGCACCAAAGGGCGTGAGAGAAAGAACTACCTGTCCGGCAGCTATGTCGGCGGCACCGGGCGTGTATTGCGAAGAAAGCTGATTTGGATTTGTAAAAGTGCCGTCGCCGGCGGTTGACCATATCACTGAAACATAATTTGTAGCACTGCCCTGTAAAGAAACCGCAGAAGCGCCACAAATGGTAACATCAGGGCCTGCATTGGCCACAGCACCCTCTACCAAACTAACCAGGAGATCATCCTGGGCGGGTGTTGTACAGGGAGCCAGCGGACTGGCCTGCAAGGTGAGTACAACCGAACCATTTCCAATATCATCCGATCCCGGAATGTAGCTGGTAGCGGCCTGCTGAGCATTGGCAAAAGTGCCGTCGCCCGCAGTTGACCATTGTAACGAAGAGTAGGATGATGCGGTAGCGCTAAGCGAAACCATATCCGTACTGACGGTAACAATATCTTCGCCGGCATCAACCACAGGATCAGGATTAACCCAAAGGTCCATTCTGTCGTATTTGGACCCAGTGCAAGGCGCAATAGAAGTGACGTACAAAGTGAGCCGCGGCTTTCCGTTAATTTTGTCGTTGGGTCCCGGAGTGTAGGTGGTTATCAATTGGGTGTCGTCAGCAAAGGTGCCATCTCCATTTGTGTACCACTTTGAGGTGTTTTGAAAAGAAGCAGTAGCACAGGTGGTGTAGGTTTCGTTGGCACAAATGGTTGCATCGGCTCCGGCATAGCAAAGTGCTGGTTTGTTAATTTGAAGAAAACTTTCACTAATAGCTGTGGCCTCACAGGGCAACTCTCCATAGCCTGTGAGCGTAAGCCGCACAGAGGAGCGTGAAAAGCTATAGGAACCAGGAGTGTAGGTGGTAACAGCCGATGTAGGATCGCTAAAAGTTCCATTGCCATCCGTTTGCCATAATAATCCCGACACATTATTTGCACTGGCTTCAATAGTTACAGCTACGCCCTGACAGGTGTAAAGGCCTTCAGGAATTATAAGCTGTGGAGAAGGGAAAAGCGTAATATCCATCTGGTCGGAAGCTATGGCAGAGCAAGGAGCCAATGGCTGACCAGCGATGCTAAGGGTCACTCCGTTATTATCAAAATCTCCGGCGCCAAAAAAATAGGTTGTATTGGCTGAAGAATTGTTTTGAAAAGTACCATCACCGGAGGTAGTCCAGAGAACCTGCGCAACATTTTGAACTGAAGGCGAAAGTGCAATCTGATTGATAGCACAGGTTTCAACATCAGCTTCCGCATTTACCAGCGGGGATCGGTTTACGCAGATGCTCACTATACTATTGGCGGTTGCATTGCCCAGGGTTGCCTGCACATTGAAGACTGTATTTTCGGCTACCGTAACCGTTGGATTTTTGAGTTGAGATGTAAATCCCGGAGGATTAGATGTCCAACTATAGGTGATATTACCAGTACCGGCAATAATTTCAGCATCGAGTGAAGCTGTACCCTGATCGCAAAATAATTCCTGATTGGTTGTTGCACGAACGATTACATCTTCGAAGCAGTTCATTTTGATGACTTTGATCAAACTCAATGGATACCATTTGTTCATCATCATATATTCCGGGCTGAGCTGTATTTCGTCCACATCAAATTCAGCCATCAGGTCATACGAAAACAACTTATAATGAATGGTTTCACCATAGGCAAACCCTTCTTTTTCGGGTGTTTGCGGGTCGTCGCCAAAGAGTGAGAAAACGATGCCGGCAGTGTCTGGCCAGTAAATGGCTCCGGCGCATTGATATTCACCTTGAGAATTAAGAAAAAAGCCGCCGATATAGTCGTTTTGTTGCAATGGGATCCCGTTGATGTTAGGATTGGCTTCGAGAGCCACAATTACCCCGGTAATGGTTCCTGTATTCACCGGCTCGTCCCAACCCGGAGGATAAACGATCGGGATTTTGGCGTTGGAATTTTCGAGTAATGAATCGAGAATTCCTGATCCGTAAGTAATGTTCCCGGGCGCTCCCTGATTCGGCTCATCAGGCGACGAAGGAAAGATTTGTGCATGCAGCGTGTTGGTAGTGCATAGTGTTAGCGTCAGGGCATAGATCGACACCCTGATAATCCAGTTGTAAAGTAAACTCATGATTTCCCCTTTTTTTAGTCATTGTCAAATTTAATTACCGGCAGAATCCCCATTACTGTCCGGCTAATATTGACAAATCAGTTGTTTAAAAATAAATCCGTTTTTTGTGGTTAACAAAAAAGTCGTTTGTTAAAAAATAATAACTTGGTTAGTTTGTTTGGCGGCTAAAATAATGGAATGGAAATACTATGCAACTATATGAATCTCTATTTGTATTTAAACCAAAGCAAAATGAAGGTTATTTATTTGCATAACTGCATTTTACGGATTTTATTTAAAGCGTTTACAAATAAGGAAAGGGAATATGAAGGGAGCAAAAATTAACTTTTGGGGGCTTATCAATAAATAAACCACAAGAAGCATTTTTCCATTTATCGCTGATTTTTATAATTAATATAAATAAAAAATGAAGATGGAAAAAACAATAATTCATTTTTGCCTGGCACCGGACAATTTCATTCAAAATTTGTAACGATGAAATTTTCACAAATTCACCACAAGTTGCTCCTGTTCCGAGCGCGCAATAATAACTGCTCCGCAGCTATCGCTCCACACATTAACGGTTGTCCTGAACATATCCAGAATCCTATCCACAGCCAGGATAAGACCCACACCTTCGAGCGGCAACTGCACTGCGGTAAGAATTACAGTTATCATTACCAAACCCGCCATCGGAATGGCAGCAGCGCCAATAGATGCAAGCAAAGCAGTGGCTACGATGATGAGCTGATTGAAAAGCGACAATTCGATGCCATAGGCCTGGGCAATAAACATGGCCGCCACACACTCGTAAAGTGCTGTACCATCCATATTGATAGTAGCTCCCAGCGGTAAAGTGAAACTACTGATCTTGTTGGAAACGCCCGACTTTTTCTCAACAGCCGTCATAGTAAGCGGCAGGGTGGCTCCTGATGAGGAAGTAGAAAAAGCAGTGAGTAGCGGTGTGGTCATATTGCGCAGATGTGCAAACGGACGCACGCGCCCGACAAATCGCAGCAAAAGTGGCAACGTTAAAAGCGCATGAATGGCAAGGCCTGCTATAACGGTTGTCATGTAAAGACCCATGCTGGAGATAAGCCCCAAAAGATCGTCCTGATCGGCAACCACTTTAGCAACGATTCCGAAAATGCCCAACGGTGTGAAAAGTATGACAAACATCACTATCTTCATCATCACATCAAAAAAGGCGTTGAAGAAATCGATCAATACCTGGCGGGGTTTCGCCTCTATTTTCATAATAAAGAAACCGAACAGGATGGCAAAAAAGATGATAGCCAACATATCCGCATCAGCGAAAGCCCGGAAAATATTATCGGGAACAATGCCAAGGATAATATCCAGAAAACTCTTTTGTTTTCCCACCAGGTCACCGACTTCCTGCGTTAGCATAATTTCAGTTCCTACTCCGGGTTGTATGAGATTAACCAACAACAAACCGGTAACGATTGCCAGCAAGCTGGTGAGCACATAATACCCCATCGTTTTCAATCCAAGCCGCCCCAGATTGCTGCCACTGCCTATGTTGGTGACACCCGAAATTAGCGAACTAAGAATAAGCGGAATGATGATCATACGCAAGGCGCGCAAAAAAAGATCGCCCATCCAACTCACTGCCTCTATGGCGGGATTGGTATATGAAAACCGCATCAACAGCGGATAATATTTCTCGTAGGCTGCCGGTGCAAGCTGCTGGCTGGTTACCTGGCCAAGACCCTCAAAGGTGTAACTACTGTCGCTCTGCACTTCTACAAGAGCCGCAATCACTTCGGAGTCAGCCATTCGCTTTTGGAGTTTATCAATAACTTTCTCATTCAACACATAGCGTGTCGGGAAAAACAATCCATAAATTATAGCCAGTACTAGGGCAATGAGTATCTGCCAGTGGAGGGCGATTTTTTTCATCAGCTAAGTTTTACACATTATTAATATGTAATAAATTTTAGGGAGCTAAACTACACTTTTTCATGTATTGCAGCAGGCCGCGCCAGCAATCGTCCTCCAAAAAATACCTATTTTTGTTTTTCTAATTTATAAAACTGCCAAAAATGAAAAAGCTCAAAATAGCGATGCTTCTCTTTGCCATACTCACTTTGCAGCAGCTCGCCGCACAGCATACCAATATTATAATCAGCAACTCGAGCTATCCCGAGGAGCCGACCATTTACATCGACCCCAACAACACCAACCGAATTATTGCCGGTGCCAACATCAACAACTTGTTTTATTCGGACGACGGCGGTTTTAGCTGGCAGGTAAAGAAATTATATTCTTCTTCATTTGGCGTGGCCGGCGATCCAATGGTGATTGTGGACGAGGCAGGGCATTACTATTATTTCCATCTCTCCTCACCTCCCAATGGCAGTTGGCTCGATCGTATTGTTTGTCAAAAGTCAACGGATGGAGGGGTTACCTGGAATCAGGGTTCTTTTATGGGATTGAATGGCGACAAGGATCAGGACAAGCAATGGGTTGACATAGATCGAAACAATGGCAATATCTACGCCACCTGGACGCAATTTGACGTGTATGGCAGCTCCATTTCAGAGTACCGGAGCAACATCCTGTTTTCTAAATCGACTGACGGGGGAGAAAGCTGGTCGCAGGCGTTGCGAATAAATGAGGTTGACGGCAATTGCATCGACAGCGTCGAAACTGTAGAAGGTGCTGTGCCAGCTGTAGGGCCAAATGGCGAAATTTACGTGTCGTGGGCAGGCCCGCTGGGATTGGTTTTCGATCGCTCTTTGGATCAAGGAGAGACCTGGCTCGAAAACGATATTTTTGTGAGCGACTTTCCCGGTGGCTGGGATTATGATATCCCTGGCATCCAACGCTGCAACGGCTTACCCATAACGGTGTGCGACCTGAGCGGTGGTCCCGATCATGGCACCATTTACATCAACTGGACTGACCAACGCAATGGCACCGACGATACCGATGTTTGGTTGGTAAAATCGACCGATGGCGGCGACACCTGGAGTGAACCCATTCGTGTAAACGATGACCCGCCGGGACGTCAGCAATTTTTCACCTGGATGACGGTGGATCAGGTTACCGGGCATTTACATTTTGTTTTCTACGACCGCCGCAACTACGACGATACCAATACCGATGTGTATATGGCCTCCTCCACCGATGGCGGCGAAACCATCAGCAACTACAAAATCAGTGAGGAGCCTTTCGTACCCATAGCGAACATTTTCTTTGGCGATTACAACAATATCTCGGCTGTTAACAATGTGATTCGCCCCATTTGGACACGACTAAACAACGGTCAGCTCAGCGTGTGGACGGCTATTATCGACACCACACTCACCGGTATCGGCAAGCACCCCGAACCAGCCATCCCGTTTGCACTCAACCAGAATTATCCTAACCCTTTCAGTGCCACCACACACTTTTCATTTAAGCTTCGTAGCCCGGCAACAGTTTCGCTTAAAGTTATCGACCTGTTTGGCCGGCAGATTGCCTGCCTAATCAACCGTGAAAGACTAAGCAGCGGCATGTATCTCGAACATTTCGACGCCCGAAAGTACAACCTGGCGCCCGGTGTATATTATTTCTCACTCACCGGCGACAACCTGAACCAGGTGCGAAAGATGGTGGTAGAATAATTTATCAGGCAATTGGCTGGTAAATTCTAACCTGAATAATTTATCACTTGTAGTAATAGAACGCTGATGACACAGATACAACGGATTTACACTGCCTGCCCCGCCTTATGCGGGGGATTTTTATCTTTATCTGTGTAAATCTGCAACATCCGCGTTACCTGTCCGGCTACTGACGTATCCGTGTTCTATAAAAGTTTGTGATTAAAGCAGGCTAAGCAACAAAATTTAGAATTGACATATTACCGATTTGCAGATTCGCAGGGTGTTAAGATATTAGTAACCAGCAGCAGCTACTTACTCTAAAACGCTGTTTTATAGCAGCTTGTCATTTTGATAATTATATTATTTTTGCCGGCTGTCGAAGTGCAGATACTAACGAACCAAAATTGATGGATTCACAATTCAAGAGTATTTTGTCCAATCTGCGTATGCTGGCCATCCGCGAAGGGATAGCAAATCTGACGCTTGAGAGCATCTGCGAAAGGCTCAATATTTCGCCAGAAATTCTTGGCAAGTACGTCAAAAACGAACGCGAACTGGTAACCAGGGTGCTCGATTTTGAGCGTAGCAGTTTCATGGAAATATTTGACGAGTTTGATTTTGAGGGCATGAATGCCATCGACATACTGCTGATTGTGAGCCGTGAAATAGCAAGCCGCTATTATGATGTGACGCCCACCATCAGCGTGATGCTCAAAGAACGCTTCCCAAAAATTTACCAGTTACATTTTCAGAAACGTAGTGATTTTATTTTTAAAAAAATACAGATCAACCTGCAAAAAGGCATCAGCCAGGGGATGTATCGCGACGACCTGAGCATTGAGCTGGTTTCGCGCCTGTACATGAGCCGCCTGATCGACATCCATAACGAAGAGATTTTTCCCTCCGACCAGTTCTCCTTCGAAACAATTTACGAAGTGATGATTGATAATTTTGTTCGTAGCTTAGCCACCACCGAGGGTTTAAAGTATTTCGAATTGAAGCGCAGTAAAAAATCGAAACCCATCAAATAGCACTTGTTCTATTTGTTTGAGCTATATCCCGCCTAAAATTAATTTGACCTTGAAGTTAAGGTTTCTAAATGAAGAAATGCTGTTGAGGCGTGGTTTTTAATCTACCCAAACATATTTATTCAGCACTCCCTCAATTTTTTTTCAATACCATAAAACATTTATGGCTTTTACAGGTTAATAGACCCCTCGATAAACGTTTTGTGTGTAAAACGTTTCCAACAGGATTAATAAACGAAATGGCTACAAATCTTCCAGACGAAAAACGCAGGCAAATAATCATTGGCAGCATCCAATTGTTTAGGCAATACGGCATACGCAGCCTTTCGATGGAGGATATTGCTCGTCAATTGGGCATTTCAAAAAAAACTTTGTATCAATACGTCAATAGCAAAACCGAACTATTGCAGGAATCTTTTGCCCGGATGATCGCTGACTTTTCGGATGGTGTGGCTGAGCTGCGAAGTAAAAATCTGAATGCCATCGATGAACTGCTCGAAATGAGCCTCCGCGTAAGCGAAGAGATTACCCAATTTAGCTTTTCCAATATTTACGACCTTCAGAAGTATTATCCTGAAATCTACAAAGAGCATCTGAACCAGAAGAAACAACTGGCTTACGAATTTATCCGTGAAAACCTTTCCAAGGGCATTCAGCAAGGCATTTACCGCAGCGAGCAGCAAGTGGAACTGATAGCAGGATTCTATATTCAAAAAATTCATAGCATGCACGATCCGGATTTTCAGGACAGTACCGGCAAATCGTGCGATGAGATTTTTGCGGCCGTTTTTGAAAATCACATCCGTGGCATCGCCAACGCCGAGGGACTTGCTTATTTTGAACAGCGCAAACAACATTACAACCCAATTAAAAAAATATGAGAAATAGAATTTTAATGCTGTGGCTGATGCTCGCATCATTGCTGCCTACGTCGATGGCTCAGCAATCTACCGAAGATACTGTGCTGTATTTTTCGATGGATTCGGCGCGGGCCTTTGCCAGAGAGCACAACTACGACGTGATAAATGCGCTGAAAGATATTGAGATAGCGCGTAAACAGGTGGTTGAAATCCGCGCTATGGGGTTGCCGCAGATCAGTGCATCGGTAGGTTACAACGATTTTATCGATATCCCCACGCAGCTTATTCCCGGCGAGTTTTTTGGTGAGCCGGCCGGGAGTTTTATCCCCGTAAAGTTTGGTACCAAATACAGTGTATCTGCCGGAGCCACTGCTTCGATGTTGCTTTTTAGCGGCGAATATATTGTTGGCTTGCAGGCCTCGCGCACCTTTGTGGATATGTCGCAAAAGCAATACGACAAGGCGCTGATCGAACTCGATCAAAATGTGGCTCAGTCGTATTATATGGTGCTCATAGCCGAGCGCAATCAGGCCATCATCGATTCTACGCTGCTTTCGCTCCTTGAAATTAGAACCTCCAATGAAGCCCTGTACGAAAATGGTTTTATCGAAGATACCGATCTGGATCAGGTGGATTTGCTTATCAGCGATCTGCGCGCCACCTTGCTCAACATCCAAAACAACATGGATGTAAGCCGCAATTTGCTCAAGTTTCAGATGGGATTGCAGCTCAACAACCAGATTGTTCTTACCGACGACCTGAATATGCTGCTCGATAAGGTAGATCAGCAGGTGCTGATGGAGCAGCCTTTCGACTATCGCAGATACATCGACTTCCGTTTGCTCGAAACCCAGCAAGCTCTGGCCTATCTCGACATGAAACGTTACAAATCGCAATATCTGCCACGGCTGTCCACCTTTTTCAACTTTCAGGAAAATGCCTATAGGCAGCAATGGAACTTCTTTAGTTCCGACCAGGATTGGTTTAAAACCACACTGTGGGGCGTACAACTCGATATCCCGATCTTTCAAAGCGGCAGCCGCTCGGCGCGGGTGAGCCAATCCAAAATAAAAATAGACCAACTGCAGGTGACCCAACAAAAACTCGAAGCCGGGCTTTCTATCCAGTTTGCCACGGTACGCAACCAATTTCTGAATGCCTGGAAGGTTTATCAAAACAAAAAGGAAAGCCGGGAGCTTGCGCTAAAAATCTATCGCAAAACCGAAACGAAACAGCGCGAAGGCGTATCGTCGTCCATTGAACTTCAGCAGAATTACAATCAATACCTCAACAACGAACGCGACTACGTGATGGCCGTGATGGAGCTGCTCAACAGCCAGCTCGAATTACAGAAATTGCTCACCGTTACCCAATAAATCATTCCACCTTTCCTTTTTAGATATTAAAAAAATAACAGCAATTAATCATAATGAAAACAAGATCAATTTCAAGAAATAAAATTGCAATGATGGCGATAATCGCTGTGATCATTTTTGCAGTAGCCTCATGCGGTAACAATCAGGATGGCGCCGAAAAGCTGAAAGATTTGCGAGAGCAAAAAACAGCGCTGGAGCAACAAATTGCCGAGCTTGAGAAGCAATTGGCCGCCGAAGGACGCGATCCCAACCAAGGGCGCAAAATCCCGGCAGTAACGGCACAGACGATGTCGCCAAAAAAGTTTGAGCATTTTATAGAAGTGCGCGGCAGTGTAGAATCCGACAACAACATCTTTGTTCCGGCACAGCGTCCGGGCATCGTTACACGTGTGCTGGTTTCGCCAGGCGACCGGGTGAAAAAAGGGCAATTGATGGCCGAACTCGACAACGAAAGCATCAGCCAGACCATTCGCGAAATCAAAAATGGATTGGGCCTGGCCACCACGCTGTACGAACGGCAGAAAAATCTGTGGGATCAAAAAATAGGCACCGAGGTGCAATATCTTCAGGCCAAAACAAGTAAGGAGGACCTGGAGATAAAACTCAAAAATGCACAATCCGAACTCGACAAAACACGCATCTACGCACCCATCAGCGGTATGGTAGATGTGGTTACCCTTAAGGAAGGCGAAGCCGCCAGTCCTAATGCCGGAGCTATTCGCGTCTCTAATCTTTCCAAGCAAAAAGTAGTAGCTAAAATATCCGAAAGCTATCTCACCGACATCCGCGTGGGCGACAGCGTAAAGGTGACCTTCCCGGTAAATGATTTGCAATTGAAAACCAAAGTATCGGCAGTATCGCAGGTAATCGATCCCGACAACCGCACCATCGACCTTGAAGTGCTTCTCCCTGACGATAACCGCATCAATCCTAACATGCTGGCCGTACTCACGCTTACCGACTACACCAACCCCAGCGCGATGCTACTCCCGATAAATGCTGTGCAACAAGCCGAAAACAGAAACTACGTTTTCGTTGCCCGCAAAAATAACGACGCCTGGGTGGCCGAGCTGCGCGACGTAAAACTGGGGCGCTACAGCGAAAATGAAGTAGAAATTACCGAAGGCATTATACCCGGTGAGGTGGTTATTACTTTTGGTTTTAATAATATCTCTGTCGGCGATCCGGTGAAGGTAGATTTCGACAATCGCTAATACAAACAAGGATGAAAAAAGAAAGAACGTTCAGCCTGACCAATATGGCGGTGGACAACCGCATGACGGTTTATATTTTTATGATCATACTGGTGATTGCCGGCGTAGTGGCTTACAACATTACACCCAAAGAGAAATTTCCGGAGGTAACATTCCCCTACTTCTCTGTGGCCACCATCTATGCCGGCACTTCGCCCGAAGACATGGTGAACCTGGTAACGCATCCCATCGAAAAAGAACTTAAAAGCGTAAAAGGCGTCAAGAAGATCAGCAGCAACAGCATACAGGATTTCTCGCTGATATTTATCGAGTTTGAAACCAATGTGGACGAAAACCGCGCCATGCAGGATGTGAAAGATGCTGTGGACAAAGCCAAGCCCAACCTGCCGCCGGAGCTTTCGGCGGAGCCTAACCAATTGCCGGAGGTTACCCGCATCGACCTGAGCGAAATCCCGGTGCTCAATATCAGCCTGTCGGGAAACCTGGGATTAGTAAAAATTAAAGAATTTGCCGAAGACCTGCAAGATCGCATAGAAAGCTTGCAGGAAATTACCCGCGTTGACATCCTGGGAGCCCTCGACCGCGAAATACAGGTAAACGTGGACCTCTATAAAATGCAATCGGCTGGTGTTACTTTCGATCAAATCGTGAACAGCATCCGGATGGAAAACATGACCATCACCGCCGGTATGCTGGATGTAGGATTGATGAAGCGCAACATGCGTATTGTGGGTGAGTTTAAAAATCCAACCCAACTACGCCAGATTTTGATAAAAGATGGCGTGTATCTAAGTGATATTGCCGACATCAACGACGGCTTCAAAGACCGAGAGAGTTATTCGCGTATGGAAGGTGAGGACGTGATAACACTGGATGTGATAAAAAAAAGCGGGAAAAATCTCATCATTGCCATCGACAAAATCAAAGACATCCTAAAAGATTTTGAACAGGAAGTGCCCACCAACCTGGAGGTAAAAGCTACCGGCGACCAGAGCACCATGACGCGCAACAACGTCAGCAATCTTTTCAACACCATCATCCTGGGATTTTTGGTGGTAACGTTGGTGCTGATGTTTTTTATGGGCGTCGACAATGCGTTATTTGTTGCCGTAGCCATTCCGCTAAGCATGGTCATCGCCTTCATCTTCATTCCGCTCATCGGCTTTTCCATGAATATGGTTGTATTAATGGCATTTATCCTGGTACTGGGCATAGTGGTGGATAATTCTATAGTGGTAGTCGAAAACATTTACCGCCACTTTATGAATACGCCCGACCTGACCATTAAAGCAGCAACACGCCGATCGGTTGGTGAGGTAGCGTTGCCGGTTTTCACGGGAACACTCACCACGGTGCTTCCCTTTGTACCGTTGGCATTCTGGCCGGGAATCATTGGCAGCTTTATGCTTTACATTCCCGTTACGCTCATCATCACCCTCACTGCTTCCATGCTGGTAGCGTACGTTATGAATCCTGTTTTCGCGGTTACGTTTATGAAATATCGCGGGCAACATAATCATAGCCGCCGGATGGGTCGTGGCGAAATGTATATGATGGCCGGTGCTGCAATACTTGCGGTGATAATGTATGTTGCGGAGGTGTTTTGGGCAGGCAACCTGCTGGTATTTATTATTCTGATATGGTTATTCACCAAGTTTATCTTGTTTTATCTTATCGATAAATTTCAAAAACATGTTATCCCGGCTATAATGAATGCCTACCGGCGGACACTCTCCTTCATGCTTGCCGGAATTATGCCCTGGGTGGTGATTTCAGCAACCGTTTTGCTACTGTTTTTTACCTTTTTTATAATGAGTGTGGCGCCACCCAAAGTGGTATTTTTCCCACAAGGCGATCCCAATAATATTTACGTTTACATCACCATGCCGGCCGGCACCGACATAGAAGTTACCAATCGCGTTACCAGGCAGGTAGAGGATAGTGTATTTGCCATCATCGGGCACAACAATCGCGATGTGGAATCGGTGATAAGCAGTGTGGCCATCAATGCCGGGCAAAACGTTTTTGAACGGACAACGCAGGCGCGGCTGGCCAAGATATCGATCAATTTTGAAGAGTATCAATACCGAACAGGCCCCCGTACAAGCGAGCTATTGTCGGAACTTCGCAACCGCATGCATGGCATTGCCGGTGCGCAAATCATCGTCGATCGCGAAAGTTCGGGTCCGCCTACCGGCAAGCCCGTCAATCTGGAAATACGGGGCGATTCCAAAAAACCATTCCGGGAATTGGTAGCCGTAAGCGAACGCACGCAGAGTATCATCGATTCGCTCAACATCGGGGGCATCGAAGATTTGAAATCGGATGCAGATGTCGAAAAACCGGAAGTAATAGTGGACGTGGATCGCGTTAAAGCCAACCGATATGGCATCAGCACTGCATACATTGGCGGAACTTTGCGTACAGCGCTCTACGGGACCACTGCTTCAAAATACCGCGAAGGTGAAGACGAATATCCCATCAACGTGCGGTTGCAAGAGCGTTATCGCAAAAAAATCAGCGATCTGATGAACATGAAAATTCCAGTTCCCGGAGGTTCGGATGGGATGCGGGAGATACCGCTCTCGGCAGTGGCCACAATCCGCTACGAAAATTCATATGGAGGCATCAAGCACCAGGAATATCGCCCTACAATTACACTGTCGTCAAACATACTGGAGGGATACAATGCCAATGAAATTGTGCAGCAGATTCAATCCACTTTGAAAAACGTGGAATTGCCAATGGGCTTTGACTATGTTTTTACCGGCGAGCAGCAAGATCAGCAGGAGTCAGCCGACTTTTTGGCGTTGGCATTTCTTATAGCTATTGCCTCTGTATTTCTTGTGTTGGTAGCACAATTCAACTCCCTGGCCAAGCCGCTCATTATTATGTTGCAAATACTTTTTAGTATGATCGGTGTTTTTCTGTTTACGATCATTTTCGGTATGTCTGTTTCGGTGGTAATGACGGGGATGGGACTGATTGCTGTGATTGGTATTGTTGTAAAAAATGCCATCATCCTCATCGACTATACCGACCTGTTGGTTGCCGACGGCACCGATTTTAAAGAAGCTGTGATAACAGGTGGGGCAGTGCGACTAACTCCAGTGGTGCTAACCGCAGCCTCCACGGTTTTCGGATTGTTGCCTTTGGCCATTGGCATGAACATCGACTTCCAGTCACTTTTTACCGATCTCGATCCTAATATTTATTTTGGTGGCGACAGTGCAGCCTTTTGGAATCCTTTGGCCTGGACTATCATCTTCGGACTTATCTTCGCCACTTTCCTCACGCTTATTGTCGTGCCGGCTATGTACTATCTTATTTTTCGCCGAAAGGCAACAAAAAATGATACTGACGATAAATAGTGTTTGATTACAAAAAGCCAAATTCCAAATCACAACGCACAAGCTCCAAATAATTTCCAAATCACAAATTCCAAATCCCGGAGCAATTTGAATATTGAGATTTGTTTGGAGCTTGTTTTATTGTCTTTTGAAATTTATTTGGAACCCGATGGAGACGATTTAATGGTTTGAGAAAATGCATGTTAGTATCAAGTTCCTATTCCATGCGTTTGGACGAGGTTGCACCTCGTCCATATTTATTTTTACGGGCTTAGCCTGTTCAATTATTTCAGCTCCTATGGAGATGATGTAATGGTTTGAGAAAATGCATGTTAGTATCAAGTTCCAATTCCCAACTCCTAAATCCCCCAAATCCCCAAATCAACACATCCCCATATCAGCACATCAGCACATCTACACCGGCTACTGACGGTTTTATTGATCTTTGGAACTTGTTTAAGCGCCAGTCTATTATATTTGCAGCCAAAACAACAAACGAAAATGATGACATTTTTTATTAAAACTACAGGAACTGCAGCCACCATTATGCTGCTGCTCGTGTTTTTTTGGGGATGCAATAGCCGTATGCAAACGCCCGAAGAGCTAACGCCCGCCACCCATCTCGACTCGGTGAGCTACATCATCGGCTACGACTATGGCAAAGGCATCCGCGATCAGCAAATTGATGCCAACCCGGCCATGATCTACAAAGGTTTGTACGATGCGCTGAACCACCACGACAACTATTTTAGCGACAGCACCAAAGCCCGCCTCATTCGCACCTTTCAGCAGGAAGTGGACTCGATGGAGCAAATACGCTTTCGCAAAATGGTGACCCAAAACAAAGAGGCCGGCAAAATCTTTATGGAAAGGAACGCGACAGCCGAAGGTGTAAATACATTGCCAAGCGGGTTACAATACAAAATTTTGAAACCTGGTGTCGGTAAGCAATACCCGGCACTTACCGA
Source organism: Clostridia bacterium (assembly GCA_009928785.1). Taxonomy (GTDB): domain Bacteria; phylum Bacteroidota; class Bacteroidia; order Bacteroidales; family 4484-276; genus SABY01. The sequence continues at coordinate 20,093 of SABY01000019.1, forward strand.
CAGCATCACCATTCATTACCGCGCCATGTACACCACCCGGACAACCTTTGATATGTCGTACGAAACGGGCCCGATAGGCGTGCGGGTAAACCACATGGTGAAAGGGCTTCAGGAAGGAATTCAACTGATGCACCCGGGTGCCATCTTTGAATTTTACATTCCGGCACAGTTGGGTTACGGCGATCAAAACTATCTGGACTTGATCCCCGGTGGCTCCACTACCATTTACAACATCGAGCTTATCGAAATTCATTAAGAAAAAAGCAAACTATGCGCGCGGTAATACAACGTGTACAGCAGGCAAGCGTAACCATCGGCGGTAATATTTATACACGCATTGGTGCAGGGCTACTCATTTTGCTGGGAATGGAAGCGGCTGATGCCGACGAAGATATTGAATGGCTGAGTGGCAAGATTGCGCGATTACGCATTTTTGACGATGCTGAAGGTGTTATGAATAAGTCAGTGATGGATATAAATGGAGAGGTGCTGGTGGTAAGTCAGTTTACGTTGCACGCTTCTACCAAAAAAGGAAACCGTCCCAGCTATATCAAAGCTGCACGACCCGAATCAGCTATTCCGCTTTACGAAAAATTTGTAACACAAATCAGCCGGGATACCGGCAAAGCTGCCGCCACCGGCGAGTTTGGCGCCAATATGCAAATAGCGCTAATAAACAACGGGCCGGTGACGCTAATCATCGACACGAAGAATCGGGATTAATCCTGAAAATTAAAAACGTACTCTTTGGCCATATCCGGGTGCAGACTCTGAAACACCGGACACGTATTGGCTGCCAGCCTAATAATTTTCTTCTCCTTGTCGGAATATTTTACTTCAGGGAAGTTAAAAACCACTGTTACGGCGCTTACCCTGCGAGGGTTGGAAGCCATAATCTTGGTAATGTCGATGGTGGTTCCATCGATGTTGAAACCATGCTCGCGGGCAGCAATGCCCATGATGGTAACAGCGCAAGCGCCAAGCGCGGTGGCAAGCAGGTCGGTAGGCGAAAACGCCTCTCCCCGTCCCTGGTTGTCGGGTGGTGCATCGGTTATAAAACGCTGCCCCGACAATTGATGTGTGGCCTGGGTGCGCAGCTCACCCAGATACTCGATCGTTGATGTTTTCAATGCTTTGAATGTTGGATTGTGATTACTGTAAATAAAAAAACCCCGCCGGGGAGGCGGGGACAAAAAAATGAAATGAAAAAATTATCTCTCTCTTTCTCTAACAAATTACTTTTCACCTTTATCTTTGTTGCAGGTTTTTTTGCTTTCGTCGCAGCATTTGGTAGCGCTTTTGTCGGTGCATTTTTCCTTGCAACTTGTTTCTTTACAATTTTCTTTTACACACTTGGTGCTTTTTGCGTTCTTATCTTTCTTCTTCTTGTCGTCTTTTTTCTTATCGTCGTTATCAGCAAACGGTGAAGAAGAATCAATATTGTTATCTGCCTGAACAATTAATTCAGAAACTGTGGCTGAGGCTTGTTGCATTTTGGAAGCTGTAACAACACCAGCGGAGATGAACAAGGCAAGAGCGATTATCAGTAGTACTTTTTTCATGATGTTTTAAATTTTAAATTGTTAAAGATTTTGTTTGAAATAATTATGCTGCAAACATACAGCGGCGCAAGGTGGCCAGTTGTTAACGGCTTGTTAAAACCTGTTAAGGTTCTGTTAATGTCTGAAAAAGGAGCGAGAGAGCAGTAATTTTGAGCCATGCAAAAACGATTTTCTTTTGTCATCATCATTACCGCTATTGCCATTACGGGGATAATCATTTCGCAGAGCTTTTGGGTTGCCAACGCGCTGGTTACCAAAGACGACCAGTTACATGAAAATGTAGGCTTGGGATTGAAGCGTGTGGTAAATCAACTCATGGCGTTGCAAAATGATACGGCGCTGGCTTCGCGCTATCTCGTCACACGCTCCCATGCCAGTCTCCACTCGCAGTTTATCCGATCGCTCAAGCCAGAGCTTATCACCCAACTCATCACCAGCGAATTTCAAAGCCTGGAGATAATGCGCGCGTATGATTATGGAATTTATGAGCGCGAAAATCACCATTTTATTTTGATAAGCAACCAAGGCTTAAAAGAGGAACTTATCAATTCGCGCCACCAGGAGCACATTTCGTGTGTTTTCCAAACCGAACAATTTTATCTTACCGTGTATTTCCCTCATGAGCAGCGCTACATTTTCAACGAAATGCTGCTTTACATTTTACTATCAGTACTCTTTGTACTCATCGTCATCAGCGGTTTCTGGTACGTAACACGGTCGCTATTTTTACAAAAAAAACTCGCCGCAATCAGAACTGACTATGTTAATAATATGACGCATGAGCTTAAAACGCCCATCGCTACTATTTCGGTGACCAGCGAAATGCTGCTCAAACCAGAGGTGCAAGCCAGGAAAGACAAGGTGGATCACTACGCCAAAATTATTTACAACGAAACCCAGCGACTGAAAAACCAGGCTGATCAGGTGCTGCAGGTGGCGGTGCTCGAACGTGGTGAATACAAGATAAACCCTGAGGCGGTGGATGTGCATCAACTCATTGAGCAACTCACCGAGAGTTTGCGCGTGACCATTAAGAATCGCAATGGGGTAATCCAAACCCGTCTCAACGCGGCCAATCAAATAGTAGAAGCCGACAAAAACCACCTAACTAACGTGCTAAGCAACCTAATGGAGAACGCCAACAAATATTCACCCGACCCGCCACATATTATAATTTCGACACACAGCACCCCCAAAGGCATTATCATCTCATGCCAGGACAAGGGCATTGGTATTGCTGAGGAATACTTTCATTACATCTTCAAAAAATTTCACCGTATTCCTACAGGCGACGTACATGATGTAAAAGGTTTTGGTATTGGATTGTATTACGTAAAAACGATAGTAGAAGCCCATGCAGGCACTATTCAGGTAAAAAGTAAGCCCGGTGAAGGAAGCAATTTTATTGTGTACTGGCCCTTCTATGCGCCAACCCACACTACGCTTGAATAGAACGGATATCCACAAATCCTAAAACGACCACCATAAAAACTTTGTTATATTTGCGTTGCCAAAATGATAAGGCATTCGTATGTTAGAAAACAAAGACATATCCATACTTCTGGCTGAGGATGATCCCAATCTCAGCCTCGTTCTAAAAGACTACCTCGAAATGCTGGGGTATAACATTTCGCTTTGTAAGGATGGCAGCGACGCGCTATCCCTGTTTAAAACGCGGCATTTCGACTTGTGCATTTTTGATGTGATGATGCCGCGTAAAGATGGTTTTGCGCTTGCGCAGGAAATCCGCGACACCAACGAAACCATTCCTATCATTTTCCTCACGGCTAAGTCGCTCAAGGAAGACCGCGTAAAAGGTTTTAAGGCAGGCTGCGACGATTACATCACCAAGCCATTCAGCACCGAAGAGCTGAGCCTGCGCATCAGCGCCATTCTCAAGCGGTGCCTGGTGATGAGCCATGGCGGCGAAAGCATTGCAGGAGGTATCTATAAAATTGGCAATTTTGAATTTGATGCTGTGAATATGATCCTTCGCTCCCACGATTTTGAGAAAAAACTTACGCGTAAAGAATCTTCTCTTTTCAAATTATTGATCGACCATCGCAACCAGTTGCTTCCACGCGAACAGGCTATGAAAAAAATTTGGGGTGGCAACGATTATTTCATCGGCCGCAGCATGGATGTGTTTATCGCCAAATTGCGCAGTTATCTGAAAGCTGATCCCAACATCAACATCGTAAATGTGCATGGCACAGGATTTAGATTGCAGATAACCCAGGAGCCGGTGGAATAAAACATTAGCAGCACACATCCTAAACTGGAAATATTTTATGAAGGCTTTAACTGCAATGATATTTCTATCGACTGGATTTTTTGCTGTGGCACAAAACGCATCCACCATCAGCACAGTGCCTTTTGCCGTAGGGTTGCAGGCACATACCGGTTTTGTGATTTTGCACTCTCAGGATATTCGCCCCATCGGGCAGTCGTATCCCCGTGGCATTGCTCTGGAAACTATATGGCACTATAACACACTGAATGCTTACCGGCAATGTTTGTGTTTCCCACGGCTGGGAATTTCGGCTACTTATTGGGATTACGATAATCCACAAGTGCTCGGCCAGGGAGCCAATGTGTTGTTTTTTGTTGAACCAGTATTTGGGATGCCACACCGCTTCACTTTCTCTTTTAGGGCAGGCACCGGCCTGGCTTACGCCAACAATCCTTACGATTCCATTACCAATCCCGACAACTATTCGTACAGCACGCGCATCAGCTTTGCCCTGACTTTGGCAGCAGGTATCAACTACCGCCTCAACGATCGCTGGCTGCTAAGGCTCTCAGCCAACTACAATCATATTTCCAATGGCGGCATGAACGAACCCAACAAAGGAATCAACTACCCCACCGCTTCACTCGGAGTGGATTACTATATTAATACAGAAAATGGTTTTAATAAATATCCGCCAGCCGACTGGAAGCAAAACCATGCAGCGCTCAACCGCTGGTACATAACAGTGGCGGGCACCGCCAAACAACTGACCGGCACCACCGAGCTGCAACGTTATCCGGTGTGGAGCATCAGCGGGCGCTACGCCCGGCAGGTGTCGCGCATCAATGCGCTCAGCCTGGGCTTGGAATATCTCGACGACGGTGCCCACCACGAACAAATTGTAAGGAAAGGCCGCTCGGTAGATCATCGTAAGATTGGCTTTTTGATTGGCAACGAATTTTTGCCGGGCAGGTTTATCTTCTCGCAGCAATTAGGCGTTTATCTTTACGACCCCTATCATCACAACACTGCCTTGTATCAACGTTACGCACTGGAGATGAAAATAACGGAACGATTCATCGCCGGCATCGGCCTGAAAGCGCATGGCCATGTAGCCGACTTCCTGGATTTCAGACTGGGAGTGAGGTTCTGATGGTCAGGAAATTACTGGTTGATGTATTGCAAAACTGTAAGTAAAGGATGCCCATTAACACCACTATCAGCGACTATTCTCCTGCATGGATTTGAAGATGCTCCATTTGTTTGCCGGCAAAAAGTAAATTCTCTGCACTTTTAAAACCCAATTTTAGGTACAGCTTTTTTGCTGCGGGGTTTGCTTCATCCACCAACAAACCCAGGGTTTTAGCTTGTTTGTTTACGTATTCATCAATCAAAAATTGTAACAGTGTCGTGCCAACGCCTTTGCCGCGATGGGCAAGGCTCACGCCTATCGAATCGATATAAAATTCGCCGCTGCCGGTTTCGTCTTCAAGCTGCAAATTTTCATCAAAATGTTCATGTATGAATTCAAGTACCGGTTGACGCAAGGTTGCTAATCTGGCTCCGTCGTAAAAACTAACAGCAGCAACCACTTCATTGCCAATTTCGGCCACAAGGCAGTTTTGATAAGAATATTGGTTGTCTTGATTTTTAATAAAATGCAGCAAAAACTTCTTTGCTTTTTCCTGGTCTCTTTCGCCAATGAATTTGAATACGATGTCCTCCATAGCCATGAGCAAAAGAGGTGCAATGTTTTCGGCATCGGGTGGAGCCGCTTTTCTGATGATCATAATGAGATTCTTATTCCTACACTTAAAAAACTATTCATACAGTTGCTGCCCCTTCTGCTGCATTTCCGCCAGGTGTATTTCCAGCAGGTCTTTCAAATCCTGCTTAATTTCGGACGGAGAAGCTGATTCCTCAATTTTTAGTTCATCGAAAACTTCAAACTTAAATTTTCCCTCACCCTGGCTATCCCAGTCCTTTTGCAATTTCTTGTTTGGATGCATCCCGGCGTTTAATTTGAATCTATCTGCGTTGAAAGCCCTGTCAAGATCAGAGCTGGTTTGAAGGAACACCCGGTTGTTGTTCAGATTTATTATCTTAAAAATTCCCTGCCGAAACTTCATGGATTTGTATTCCTGTTTTTGTTCTCTTTTAGTCTTCATGGATAAAATGTTGATTTAAACGATAATATCTTTTGAATAATCTCCGAATGTTGCTTTCAATTGGATTGGTTGCTCAGATATTATTTTTTGTGTCGTGATATTCCGCTATTACAAAGCATTCTTAATAAACGATTCCGGTGGCTAATCAATTATCCTTCCGTAATTATTAACTGGTAGAGAATTTCAATTTGGCTTTAAGTGGTAAAAAAAGTGAGTTATAGCCAAATTGAGTGTTTGATTTGGCTATATCTAAATTATTAATACATTTACAGCCAAATTGAAAATATCATGAAAATTCTAATAGGCAGAGAAAGAGAGCTTTCAGTATTGGATGCTATGTTCACTTCCGAAAAATCGGAATTTGTGGCTGTGTCTGGAAGACGAAGGGTTGGCAAAACATTCTTGATTCGATCAGCATTTCAAAACAAAATTACCTTTCAGATAACCGGGCTGGCGAATGCATCGTTGAGTCAACAACTTTCAAATTTTCACCTGACTTTATCCCGGCACAATCCAAAAACTGATTTTACTCACCCAGGCGATTGGTTGAATGCCTTTTCTCAATTATCATCATATTTGGAAAGCCAACCCGGACGAAAGATAGTTTTTATTGATGAGTTGCCTTGGTTCGATACCCGCAATTCAAGATTCATCCAGGGATTGGAACATTTTTGGAATAGCTGGGCATCAGCCCGCAACGATATCCTGCTGATTGTATGTGGTTCGGCGACGTCATGGATGATCAATAAGCTCATCAACGATAAAGGTGGCCTTCACAATCGGGTAACTAAAAAAATTAAACTACTTCCCTTTAATTTATTTGAATGTGAAAAGTATTTACAATCCCGAAAAATTGCACTCGACCGTTACCAAATTATCCAAATCTATATGGCTTTTGGAGGAATTCCTTTTTATTGGGATCAGCTCGAACCTGGCTTGAGTGCTACTCAAAACCTCCAAAATATTTGCTTTTCTGAAACAGGTCTACTACGAACGGAATTTTCAAATTTATATCGCTCCTTGTTTAATAATCATGAGCGGCATGTAAGCATTATTAAAGCACTGGCCAAAAAATCGAAAGGCTTAACCAGAGAGGAAATAATCGCGCAATCAGGTTTGGCCAATGCAGGCAGCACAACACGGTTAATTAATGAACTGGAAGAAAGCGGCTTTATTAGGAAATACACACCATTTGGGAAAATATTAAGAAATAGCCTGTTTCAATTGGTGGATTTTTACACACATTTCTATTTAAAATTTATTGAGGGTACACAGCCTATGGACAATAATACCTGGATTAATGCAATCGATACACCAAAGTACCGGGCATGGAGCGGCTATGCTTACGAGCAAGTTTGTATGTATCACCTTCCTCAAGTTAAACATGCTCTTGGGATTAGTGGCGTATTTGCAACAATATCTTCATGGAGAAGCAATGTAGCCGATCCGGGTACACAGATCGACCTGATTATCGACCGTCGGGATCAGGTGATCAATTTATGCGAAATCAAGTTTTCTATCAACCCCGTCACTATCACAAAAAAATATGCCTCCGAATTAAGGAATCAGATCGGTGCCTTTAAGCAGGAAACGCAAACACGCAAGTCAGTTTTTCTTACCATGATTACAACATTTGGGCTAACTCATAATATGCATGCAAACCTGATTAACAACCAACTGACTATGGATGATTTGTTCAAGCCAGAGTAAGGTAAGGTTACTGAACTATCGTTATTCATAAATTTCAATTTGGCTTTAAGTGGTAAAAAAAGCGAGTTATAGCCAAATTGAGTGTTTGATTTGGTTTTAATAAAATCAACGAAAACCTTTAATTCCCATCTCCATCATCATTCACATCGTCGAACGACTCGGTAAAAGCAGGCTTGATGGTGATGCCGTCGTATTTGCGCTCGATGCCGTTTTGGTAGGTGATCACCAGCAGGAGTGTGCCGTCGGAATTGTATTTTTTCCAGTCGCCCTGCTTCATGCCGGCCACGTAGTTTATCTCATCTTTTACCTGCCCGCTTGCCCAATAGTAAGTGTGCTTTCCGTGCGGGTTGTCGTCGATAAATTCGCCCTCAAAGAGCAGGTTTCCTTCAGCATCAAAATATTTCCAGACACCGTTTCTCCGGCCATAGCTATAGCTGCCTTCTTCGCGGCTGTCGCCGTAATAGTAAACCCAATGCGCTTCCTCTTCGCCTTCAATGTATTCACCCTCGATAACGATGGAGCCATCTTCGTAAAATTCCGTAAACATGCCGTCGGGCAGCCCATGCAGAAAATTTTCTTCACGCAGCAATGCTCCCGATGGGTAGTACCACATCCAAAGGCCTTCGGGGGTGCCTTTGCTATTATAAACTCCTGTTTGTTCCAACTTACCATTGGCATGATAGTAATTCCATTTTCCGGTTTTTAGTCCGGCGGAGTAAATACCCGCAGCGCGCAGCGAGCCGTCAGGATAAAACTCTTCCCATGCACCATCGCGCACACCGTTGTTAAGCGTAATTCCGCTGCCTGTTTTCACGCCGTTTTCGTAATAGGCTCCCGACACCAGATTACCCTGCTCATCGTATTGGCGCCTTACGCCTTGCAGCACACCGTTTTTGTAAGTTTGCACAATGGCCACCTGACCATTTGGATAGTAATCTCTCGCCACCTCCAACTGCGCCAGCTCCGCCACATTCTCCTGTTGCACGCCATTTACCCATTTGCTGGTTTGGAGCAGCTTACCATTTTTGTCATAACTTTTAAAGTAGCCATCTTTCTCATCGTTGGTGTAGCGGCCTTCGAGGCTCACCAGGCCATTGTCGTGAAAAAACTTCCAGGCTCCCTGTTTGCGTCCTTCCGAGTCGGTGCGGTTGATGCGTTCGCGCGCCACGATGTAGCCTTTTTTGTAGGTGGTGATCGTTATCACGCGTCCATCGTCGGCATATTCTTTGGCCAGCCCCTCTTCACGGCCATTTACAAAAGGAATAGTTTTAGCAACGGCGCTGTCGGCGTAGTAATAAGTGGTGAGGCCTTGCCGTATGTCGCTTTCAAAGTTCTCGGCTACTATTTCGTCGTAGCGCCAGGTGATACGCAAGCCATTTTTAATACCAGCACTGTAATTCACCAGCAACACCATTTTTCCTGATTCGTCATAAAATTTCCAGGAGCCTTCCAACTCAAAGTTCACGCGGTTACCTTCCGATTTCAACACACCATTTTCGTGGTAGGTTTTCCAATAGCCGTCGGGCTTTCCATCCACCATCAACCCTTCGCTGGCAATATTTCCATTTTCATAATAAAAAACCTTGTAATTTTCAGCTCTGAGCGTGTCTTGCGCCACAAGCGCCGAAGCAGAGAAGAAAAATAAAATGAAGAGTAAAGATATGATTTGCTTAGCCATGATTATTAGTAAAAGCCTTCAGGAAACAACATTTTAACGCCCTGTGTTTTGCAATAGTATTTTTTTAAAAAGTGAGGCTAAAAGTAGTAAAAATCAGCGGCTGGAGTTTAGATGACCGTTATGCTTCCTTGCGCCAGTTGTAGAGTTCCTGCTGCATGGCTGCAATGTTGGCTTCGATGGCTATTTCGACAACTTCGCCGCGCCCGTCCCAGGCCAGTCCCTGACGGTCGTATTCGGTGTGCAGCATAGCCTCCAGGCTGTGGATGGTAAACTTTTTGTCGGTGCGGCGCAGGTTCTGAATGTATTTCAGCGTGGTTTCAAAGGCCTTGCGGTAAGCCGCTTCTCTCCATTGGTCAATTTCCATTTGTTCTTTTATTAATGAGGATTGTTTTGCAATAAAAACAACAAGAGCTTTAAGATTTTGATTTGCCGTTTCCTTTTTGTTTTTTAAAAAATGATTTGTACTGCCACTTTCGTGGATAAAAAGCCAGAAACAGCATTGGCCACGCCAGGTAATCCATCAACTTATTTAGGGTGCTAAAATGGATATCATCAACAATTTCTGTTTCGCTATCATCAATTTTAATAACGCTGTGCTGATGTTTCCATTTGCGCAGGCCAAAAGGCAGCCTAATTCCTTCGTCGATAAAACAAAAAAGGTGGCTACTCTGCTCCTGCTGCGTAATGCGGCTAATCCAAAGCGACCGCCACGGGAATCGAAATAGTACATGCACTTCATCGCCCGGTGCCGAACCGTCATAACGTGCCAGTGAAGCTACAAATGAGGGCGGGAGTAAGGCTCCGAACAATTCCATGTCGAAATTCTTTTGCACCAAATGAAAGGGCGCGGCTACTTCCGACCTTATTACTATTCGCATCACTACTTTGTTTTGGTAACAAACGGGCATGATGTGCCTTTGTTCAAAAACATTTTTTAACAAAAAACCCACATTATCAGCTATCCATCCGCGTTTCTGTGTGTTAATTAAAAAATAAAAAACCATCTTACATGCGCATCAAAACCTATCAAATTCTAAACATTATCGGTCTTATTGCAGTGCTCACGGTAAATTTTTTGGCCAACGCACTGCCTATTGCAGACCGCACTACCGGCGAACTTTCCGACAGTTACCCAAGCCTTTTCACTCCGGCAGGCATCACTTTTTCCATTTGGGGTGTCATTTATCTGATGTTGATTATTTTCACTATTTATCAAGCCAAGGGGCTTTTTAAGGAAAGCAACATCCCACAAAACCGCTATCTCTACCGCATCGACATTTGGTTTTTCGTCACTTCGGTGCTCAACGTTTCGTGGATTTTTGCCTGGCACCATCAGGTAGTCTGGCTTTCGATGGTGCTGATGCTGTTGTTTTTGTTTTCGCTCATTCTTATCTATATCCGTCTGGGCATTGGCCGGCGTGTGGTGAGCCGCAGCGAAATGTACCTGGTAAATATGCCTTTTAGCATTTATTTGGGCTGGATAAGTGTGGCCACTATCGCCAATGCCAGCACCCTGCTGCTGCGCTACAACTGGAATGGCTGGGGCGTGGCGCCCGAAATTTGGACGGTGATAATGCTCGTGATCACTATTTTGCTTACGCTGATAGTTTTGTTTACGCGCAAAGATATTTTCTTTAGCCTTGTAATTATTTGGGCGCTGGCCGGAATCATTTACAAGCGCACCGAAATAGCCGAAACCTATTACGGTTCCATTGCCTGGACGGCTGGTATTGGAATATTAATAATCCTGGTGGTGGCTATTTTTCAGGCGGTGAAGAAATACAACCGCAAGCTGGTGGCATAAGGGAACTAAAGATCATCAGGCTTTTTCCTTAACTTCTCCTCCAGTTTTTTTAATTCTTCCAAATCGGTTTGATCTGCCTCTAATGCTTCAAATGTTTTCCGGCGTTTGTCGAATTGCTCATATGTTTCAAGCGTCATGGCTTCCATTTGCTTATGGCTGATGGAACCGGCATTTCGCAATACAACTTTCTCCTGAAATTCGAGGATTTTATCCACGTTCTCGTGCCAGAATTTCATAGTAACATCCAAGCGGTTTTTGGCACGTAGTTCAGCACTCTCAAGAAAGATAACAACCAACCGGTTGAGTGTGTCTATCTCATCTTCGGTAAGGTAATTTTTGGCGATAAAAATATCTTGTTTGCGCACCACACTACCTTTCCATGAGGTGAGAGCCATGTTGGGTTTTTCGGCATTGGCTCTGTTAACAATGATTTCGGCTGCTGTATTGCCGCAAACGGCATAAAGCAATTTGTTTTGTGCTTCGGCAAAAAACATTTGGGTGGCCTTATCAGTAGGATCGTAATCACTGCTCAGGGCAAACAAATCGCGGACTTTTTGATAGAAACGCTTTTCCGATGCCCGGATATCCCGGATGCGTTCCAGCAATTCATCAAAATAATCGGGTCGGCCATCGGGATTTTTCAAGCGTTCATCGTCCATTACAAAACCTTTTACCATATACTCGCGCAAGTTTCGGTTGGCCCAAATCCGAAATTGTGTTCCCCGCTTGCTGCGTACCCTGAAACCAATGGCCAGAATCATTTCGAGGGAGTAAAAAGTGACATTATATTCTTTACCGTCTGAGGCAGTTGTTAAGTAATCCTTAACAACTGAATTTATACCTAACTCCCCTTCTTTGAGTATGTTAGATATGTGCATGCTGATGTTTGGCTTGGAGGTGGTAAAAAGTTCCGCCAACTGGTTTTGGTTCATCCATACACTGCCGTCTTTGGCGTAAAGCGAAACAGATGCTTTGCCATCGGCGGTATTATAAATGATGATGTTTTTATCGTTACTCATTATTCCATTTACTCTTGGTTCGGATAGGCTTCAAGAATAGCATAATCTGCCGGAAGAAAACCATCAGACTGAAAGGAGGCATAGCTTTTAATTCCGACTTCTCCGAAACGAACTTAGCTTAATAAAGTAGGGCTTGCTTAAAAATCTACATCCCGATGCAAAGGTTATTAAACGTTCTCCAGCTTCATCTTTTGAGCGCCGAGTTTGGCGCCGATAAATTCGCGATTCAGGCGGGCAATGTTCACCAGGGTGATCTCCTTGGGGCATTCGGCTTCGCAGGCTCCTGTGTTGGTGCAGTTGCCAAAGCCTTCGTAATCCATTTGTTTCACCATTTTTTGCACACGGCGTTTTGCTTCAATCTGCCCTTGCGGCAGCAGCGCCAGTTGCGATACTTTGGCAGAAACAAAGAGCATGGCCGAAGCATTTTTACATGCCGCCACGCAGGCGCCACATCCAATGCAGGCGGCAGCATCCATTGCTGCCTCAGCTTTTAGCTGATTTACTGGAATACCATTGGCATCAGGAACACCACCGGTACTTACCGACACGTATCCGCCTGCTTGTATCACGCGGTCGAAGGCTGAACGGTCAACCATCAAATCGCTGATAACCGGAAATGCCTTAGAACGCCAGGGTTCAATGATCACCGTTTGACCATCTTTAAAGTTGCGCATGTGTACCTGACAAATGGTGATAGCCGAATCGGGACCATGCGGCCTGCCATTGACATACAGGCTGCACGCACCGCAGATGCCTTCGCGGCAGTCGTTATCGAAATTTACAGGCATCTCATCCTTCATCACCAGCTCCTCGTTGAGCACGTCGAGCATCTCGAGGAAGCTGCTGTCGGGTGAAACGTTTTTTACGTCGTAGGTTTTAAAAACCCCTTTGGATTTCGAATCTTTCTGTCGCCAGATTTTCAAAGTAAGATTCATAGCTGTGCGTTTTATTCTTTATAATTTCTTGTTTTCACTTCAATAAACTCATACTTGAGCGGCTCGATGTTCTTTTCGGGAACGGCATCTGTACCTTTCCATTCCCAGGCAAACACGTTGGTAAAATTCTGGTCGTCGCGAAGGGCTTCACCTTCGGGTGTCTGATACTCTTCGCGGAAGTGTCCGCCGCACGATTCGTTGCGTTCCAGTCCGTCGCGCGCCATCAACTCACCCAACTCCAAATAATCCACCAGACGCCACGCTTTTTCGAGTTCGGCGTTTTTGCCGCTAAGGTCACCGGGAATCTTCACATCTTTCCAAAACTCATCGCGTAGCTTTCTGATCATTACGATGGCTTGCTGCAAACCTTCTTTGTTGCGACCCATGCCCACATGATCCCACATGATATGGCCAAGTTTTCGATGGAATGTATCTACAGTTTGGGAACCTTTAATAGCAAGAAGTTTCTGCAACTGCTCTTTTACGCCTTTTTCGGCAATATCAAACGCTGGCTGGTCGGTGCTGATAAACGGAACATTGATCTGATCGGCCAGATAATTCTGGATAGTGTAGGGCAGCACAAAATATCCATCCGACAAGCCCTGCATTAGCGCCGAAGCGCCGAGTCGATTGGCGCCGTGATCGGAGAAGTTGGCTTCGCCGGCAGCAAAAAGACCGGGGATGGTGGTTTGCAATTCGTAATCCACCCACAGGCCTCCCATGGTATAATGTACTGCGGGATAAATCATCATGGGCGTTTGATAAGGATTTTCATCTACAATCTTTTCGTACATCTGAAAAAGGTTGCCATAACGCGCTTTTATTACATCCAGACCCAGGCGCTGTATGGCATCTTTAAAATCGAGATAAACAGCCAAGCCTGTATTTCCAACGCCATAGCCTGCGTCGCAGCGTTCTTTGGCAGCGCGCGAAGCTACGTCGCGTGGCACCAGGTTGCCAAAAGCCGGATAGCGACGCTCGAGATAATAGTCGCGGTCTTCCTCCATTATTTCGGTAGGCTTCAACTTGCCCTGCTGAATTTTTTGTGCATCCTCTTTTTTCTTTGGCACCCAGATACGACCGTCGTTGCGGAGGCTTTCACTCATTAGCGTAAGCTTGCTTTGGTATTCGCCGTGCACGGGAATGCAGGTAGGATGTATTTGTGTAAACGATGGGTTGGCAAATGCGGCTCCGCGCTTGTAGGAGCGCCAGGCAGCGCTGCCGTTGGAGTTCATGGCGTTGGTAGAAAGGAAAAATACGTTGCCGTATCCTCCCGTGGCCAGCACCACTGCATGAGCCGCGTGGCGTTCGAGTTCACCAGTTATCAGATTGCGGGTAATGATGCCGCGGGCACGCCCGTCCACAATCACCAGGTCGAGCATTTCCTGCCGGGTGTACATCTTCACCGATCCATTATGAATTTCTTTACTAAGCGCACCATAGGCACCCAGCAGCAACTGTTGCCCCGTTTGACCGCGGGCATAGAAAGTACGCGATACCAATGCACCGCCAAATGAGCGGTTGTCGAGATAGCCGCTGTATTCGCGGGCAAAAGGCACGCCCTGCGCCACACATTGATCGATGATGGCGTTGCTCACTTCGGCGAGGCGATAAACATTGGCCTCGCGTGAGCGATAGTCGCCACCTTTGATGGTATCGTAAAACAAACGGTAAACGCTGTCGCCGTCGTTGGGATAGTTTTTGGCAGCGTTGATGCCGCCCTGTGCTGCGATGCTATGCGCCCGGCGCGGACTGTCGAGGAGTGTGAAAATCTTGACTTTGAACCCCAGCTCGCCAAAACTTGCCGCTGCTGCTGCTCCTGCCAGGCCGGTACCCACCACAATAATTTCGAGCTTGCGCTTGTTGGCCGGATTTACCAGCTTTTGCGAATCTTTGTAGCTGATCCACTTTTGTGCTAAAGGACCTTTGGGGGATTTCGATTCTAATTTTATCATAGCTGTCTGATAATTAAACTTGAATATTGTCACTAAAATAAATAACCAGCGGGATCACCGTAAATGCCACACCTAAAAATATGGCAATGGCGCGGCTCAATCCTTTGAGAAAAGGCATATATTTGCTGTGGTTGAGACCCAGCGTTTGGAATGCCGACTGGAAGGCATGATCGAGATGAAATGCCAGCAACACAAAAGCTACGATGTAACCGATAACAAACCACAGATTTTTAAACTTCAGCACCACGAGTGCTCCTAAATCATGGGTTGTGTCGCCATTGTAAGTCACATCGGCAACCTCCCCCAGAAACTTTGCCTTGATATAAAAATCCATCAGGTGAATCACCAGGAAAATGAGAATCACGGCTCCGGTATGAATCATAAACTTGGAGAATGGCGAGGTGTGCGACCAGCCCTCTACTTTGTAACGGTTTGGCCGTGCCATCCAGTTCTGGATTTGTACGATCAAGCCATAGATAATGTGGATGAAGAGACCACCGAAAAGTATTACTTCGAAGGCACGCACCAGAAAGAACGTTCCCATAAAATGTGCTGCCTTATTAAAAAGTTCCCTGTCGTCGGTGGTTTCATTTCCCGGAATCAGCAAAGTAAGATTGATACCCAGATGAACGAACAGGAAGGTGATGAGAAACAGCCCCGCCAAAGCCATGATGGCCTTTTTTGTGATGGAGGAGTACTGTAATGAATAACTGCTCATAGGATTATGTTTTTCGAATATTAAAGTTCTGATTTTTTGCAGTTGATTAAAAAAAGTTTCTTTTGTAAGTCACGAGCAAATTTAGATTTAAATTCACTCATGCGGCGTCTAAATAATTCATACACCATAATTTGTATCCATTTTAAATAATCACAAGCTGCCCAAAATGATTCCTCCTGCTGGTACGACACCCCTTTTTAAAGGCCATCGCGATCGTTTTTTAAAATTGATTGAGCCATATAGTATAGCAGTTTTTAGCTCGTCTGCATCCATAATTTCCGGTGGCACAAAGAATCATCCGATGAGCGATGCGAACGATTTTTATTACCTCACCGGAATACGTTCGCCACAATGTTTGCTGGTATTGGCACCTGATCATCCCGAACCTTCGTGGCGTGAGGTACTTTTTATACCGGAGCTTACGCAAAAAGAAAAGGTGTGGGGCAGCGATAAAATATCTTTTTCGGACGCAGCTACCCTTTCCGGAATGGATGAAATCCGTCCATTGAAAGAAGCTGAAGGAATGTTGGCCGAATATTTCGCGTGGTGCCAGCAAGTGTATCTGGACATTTCGGAGCAGCAGCCAACGGTAATTTTTGACGAACCCTTTCAACGCACCACCGAGCTATTGCTGATGCGACGCTACCCTGTTCACCGCTATTTGCGATCAGCACCATTATTAACAAAACTTCGCATGATAAAAAGTGCTGACGAGCAGCAGCTCATCGTGCAAGCTATAAAACATACAGCCGCCGCTTTCGACCGGGTGCTCCGTTTTGTTACTCCCGGTGTGGCCGAATATCAGGTGCAGGCAGAAATTGAGCATCAATTCCGCTACAGCGGCACTTGCCACAATGCTTTTTCGCCTATCGTTGCGTCCGGAAAAAATGCGTGCACACTGCATTATTCGCGCAACAACGCAAGTTGCACTGACGGCCAACTGTTGTTGATTGATTTTGGCGCACAAATTAATGGATACGCTACCGACATTTCGCGCACTATTCCGATAAATGGAAAGTTCACTGCCCGCCAACGGCAGCTTTATGAGCTGGTGCTGAAGGTTCAAAGAGAAACCATCAACCGGATGACCGTGGGAACAATTTTGCAGGAACTCAATAAATTTGCTGGCAAACTTATCGAAAAAGCGCTTATCGACGCTGGTCTGCTCGATGCCGGGGAGGTAGATAAGCAGGACGACAAAAAACCGCTTTATAAAAAATATTACATGCACAGCATTGCGCATCATTTGGGGCTTGAGGTGCATGACGCTTCGCAGAAGTATGAACCTTTGGCCGAAGGCATGGTTTTAACTTGTGAGCCTGGGATTTATATTCCTGATGAAGCCACCGGTATCCGCATCGAAGACGACATACTTATTACCGCCAACGGGCCGGTGATTCTCTCGGCGGAAATTCCGGTAAACCCCGACGATATCGAAAACCTGATGAAGGAGTATCATAATAAATAAACGACATGAGCCAAACCATCATTCACCACCAAAAAAAGATTTGTTTCACTGACCAGGGGCACGGCGACGTATTAGTTTTGTTGCATGGCTTTCTGGGTTCGCTGCATATCTGGGACGATTTTTCGCGGATACTTTCTTCGCATTTCAGAGTTGTGACCATCGACCTTCCGGGGCATGGAGGTTCTGATGTAATCGAAGATGCAACTATGGAATCTCTGGCCGAAACGGTAAAAGCGGTCTTGGATTCATTGCAAATCAATGCCTGCCTGGTGGTTGGCCATTCGATGGGCGGCTACGTGGCGCTGGAATTTGCCCGGCAGTATCCGCAACTATTGCGTGGGCTTTGCCTGTTTCATTCGCATGGTTCGGCAGATACCGAGGAAGCGAAAGAGAACCGGCGGCGTACTATCAACATTGTGCGGCTCAACCACGATGGATTTATCCGGCAGTTTATTCCCGATTTATTTGCGGAAAGCAATCTTGTTCGTCTGGCCAACACCATCAGCAGCTTGCAGGAAATGGCTGGCGAGGTTTCGGTGGAAGGCGTGGTAGCTTCGCTCGAAGCCATGCGCGGACGCTCCGGAAGCATCGAGCTGCTGCAAAATATTGAAGTGCCCGTGCTCTTCATCGGCGGCAAAGACGATTCGCGTATTCCGGTACAAAAAATTATGTCGCAGGCGCTTCTGCCAGCACATGCCGAAGTTTTGATGCTATCCAATGTTGGCCACATGGGATTTGTGGAAGCACCTGAAAAAACCTTGAATGTGTTGGGTGACTTTGCTGCCCGCACCTATGCGGCAAAAGGCAAAGAAGGTGCATAAAAAAACCCTCTGCGTTTTTACAGAGGGCGTTTCTATATTTTAAAACAATTGAAATCTTTTGATTAGTTGATTCCAAGTTTGGTTTTTACCATCGGCATCACGTCGTTGGAAGGCTGCG
This sequence comes from Clostridia bacterium, assembly GCA_009928785.1. Lineage (GTDB taxonomy): Bacteria > Bacteroidota > Bacteroidia > Bacteroidales > 4484-276 > SABY01. Next base: position 38,282 of record SABY01000019.1, read on the forward strand.
AGTAAAGCACCATTCCCTGAGTTGTGTTGAGGATATAGGTAAACCCATTTTCCTCGGCTACTTTTTCGATGGCTTTACGGGCTTTTTCTACGAGGGGCTGCAGCAGTTCATTTTCGTAATTCTGAAGGTCTTGCTGTGCCTGTTGCTGAAAATCTACCAAACGGTTATAAAGGTCCTGTAATTCCTTTTCTTTGGTTTGCTTGATAATGTTCGACATGGTAGGCTGCTTGGCCTGGAAATCCATTTGCTTGTTTTCAAGCTCGGCCTGCATGGTAGTGAGCTGGTTAGAAAGTCCTTTGGCGTAAGCTTCATAAGCGGTGTTGATGGAATCCTGACCTGGCATCAACTGTATCAAAGCTGAAAAGTCGATATGACCAAATTTTTGTGCTTTTTGTGCATTGGCTGCAATGGCGGTGGTCATGAGTACCACGACGAAGAATACTTTTGCTATTTTTTTCATTCTCAATTTATTAAATGATTTTTCTATTCGATTTGTAAGTCGGCAAAATTATATTAATTAACAATAAGTCAAACAAATAAAATGTAACACAAAGCCATTTAAGACAGATTTTAAAAAAGGAAATAAAATCCGCCGTGGCCTGGCTACTTCCCTCTCACGCCCATAATACTCCCAATCTGTTCGAGCACTTCATCGGAGATGTCGTATTTGCTATCAACAAACATGATTACCGGGCCGCCAGCTTTATCGAAGATGAAAGCATAGTTTTTCTTGGTGGCAATTTCTTCGATGGCGTTAAAGATTTTTTCCTGGATAGGTTTGATGAGTTCTTCACGTTTTTTGAACAGGTCGCCTTCAGCGCCAAATCGCTTGCGTTGCAAGTCTTTTACCTCACGCTCGGCTGAAACGATTTCTTCTTCACGTTTGCGCTTCAGGTCTTCGGGCAACAATACAGCATCGGCCTGATAGGCTTTGTACATCTTATCCACCTCAGCATATTGTTTTTCGATGTCTTCCTGCCATTGCTTCGACAATTCTTCAACCTCATTTTGGGCGTCCTGGTATTCGGGGATGTTTTGCAGGATGTATTCCGTGTCAACATATCCCATCTTTTGCGCAGAAACTGTAAGCGACATCATTAGAAAGAGCATGCCCGCAAGCATTAGGGTTTTGGTAGCTACACTCAATTTATTTTTCATGATATTAAATCTCCGTAATTATAATTTTTTAAAAATTCCAGCGAACGTTTACAAATTGTATTCCAAAAAAAATCACAGCTTACTTACTAATCTATCGATTGGTTGATAGAGAAGTGGAACTGACCTTTGTTGGCTCCTGGTATTCCGGGCACTTTGTCGAATCCGTAGCCCCAGTCGAGGCCAAGCACACCAAACATGGGCAAAAATACGCGTAAGCCGACACCGGCTGAACGATAGACTTTAAATGGATTAAAATTGGCAAAATCAGCCCAGGAATTACCGGCTTCCAAAAATGTCAGCCCATAAATAGTAGCGTTGGGATTTAGCGAAAGCGGATAGCGCAATTCAAAAGTATATTTGCTATAAATGGTACCGCCCAGGTTGGAGTTGAGATAATAATTGGGGGTAATTGTCTCGTTGCCATAGCCACGCATGCCTATCAGCTCACGACCGTCGAGGTTGTTGTAGCCCGACAATCCATCGCCGCCCAGATAAAACCGCTGAAATGGCGTAACGCCAAGCTCTTGATTATAAGTACCCAGAAATCCAAATTGCGTACGTGTGCTCAGCACCAGGTTGCCAATAAGTTTTGAATAGAAATTGGCTTTGATCTTCCACTTGAAATATTCGATCCATTTGTACTTTTCATTTTCGGAAAGCGTACTGTAATCTTTATCATTAAAAGCGGAATAAGGCGGCGTAAGCTCCAGGCTCACCGACACCTCCGAACCACTGCGCGGAAAAATAGGCGCATCTATCGAATTGCGTGCAAAAGCGATGTTGTAATTGATGTTGTTGTATTTTCCGTTGCCATCGCCTACAGGAAAAATGGTGGTGTAGTTGCGCAGATTATACACCTGCAGGCTAACAGATTGATAAAGACTAAAATAGTCGTCGGGCCATTGCAGTCGTTTTCCCAAGCCGAACGAAACCCCGTCGATGGTAAATGAAGAGCGTAAGGGATCGTTTTTACTACGGCCATTGGAATAAAGTGAGTGATAATAGGAAACGCTGAAGGCGTTAGGTTTTTTTCCGCCCAGCCAGGGTTCGGTAAACGACACATTATAACTAATGTATCCTTTGCCGTAAGATTGCAAACGCAGGCTAAGTTTCTGTCCGTCGCCGCTGGGAATGGGGCGCCAGGCATCTTTGTTGAACATGTTGCGCAGCGAGAAATTGTTGAAACTTAGTCCGAGGGTTCCAATCACGCGGCCATAGCCCCAGCCACCCGAAAGCTCTATCTGGTCGGCTGAAGTTTCTTCCACCTGATAGATGATATCCACAGTGCCGTCGGCGGGGTTGGGTTGAATGTCGGGCTGGATGGTTTCCGCATTGAAATAACGCAACTGCGCCAGTTCGCGCGTGGTACGGATTACGTCGGTACGGCTGAAGAGCTGACCGGGACGCGAGCGCAACTCACGAATGACGACGCGGTCGTTGGTTTTGGTATTTCCACGCACCAGCACCTTATTAATACGTGCCTGCTTGCCTTCACGAATGCGTATCTCCAGGTCGATGGTATCGTTTTCGACCCGCACCTCTACCGGGATGGCCTGGAAAAACAGGTAGCCATCGTCGAGATAAAGCGAACTTACGTCGATGCCCCCGGGATTGAACGACAGGTTGGTGTTGAGCGCTTCCTGATTGTAAACGTCGCCCTTTTTGATGCGCAGCACGCTGTTTAGAAATTCGTCGGTGTATTTGGTATTACCTATCCAGGTGATGTCGCCAAAATAATAGCGCTCGCCTTCCGAAACTTTTACGTCGATGTTGATGGTGCTTTCGTCGTGACGGTAAACCGAATCCTTTGTGATTTTTGCATCCCGAAAGCCTAAAGCATTATAGCGGTCGATGAGTGCCTGCTTGTCTTCCTCAAAGTTTCCTTCGATGTATTTGGACGATTTGAAAATCCTGATCTTGATGTTGTCGTTGAGATAATTTTGGGCAACCACCGGGATGCTGTCGAAATTGAGATGCAAGGCAGCGTTAACAGAATTCCAGATGAGCAGCTCTATATCATCAAATGGACGGAAAACACCTTTTTCTTTGGTATTTTTAAAAGTTTTTAATGCTTGCTGATCGGTGAGAAATTGGTTTCCGATGATATCGATGTCGTAAATTCTGATGCGGTCGTTTTTGTCGATATCAAAAGTAAGGATCATGTTGTTGGGCTTGGTGGTATCGGGGGTTTGTATGATGTCCACTTCAGCGTCGAGGTATCCTTTTTTAGTATAATAACTGATGATACGGTTTTTGGCCGTATTGATGAGGTTGTCGGTCACCACGTCGCCGCGCACAATTTGTATCTCGTCGCGTATGTTGTCGGCTTCAGCCTTTTTGATTCCTTCAAACGAAAACTTCGACAAACGCGGGCGTTCGCGCAAGTCGATGTTCAAAAAAACAAGGTTGTCATTAACACCTGTTACCGAAATGTTGATGTATTCAAAGAGCCCCTGATCCCATAGTTTTTTTATTGCGTTGCGGAATTTGTCGCCGGGGATTTTAATCTTATCGCCAACTTTTAATCCGGAGATCATCACGAGCACATTTTGATCGAGATATTGGATTCCTGATACCGTGACGCCTCCAATTTCGTACTCTTTAGGTTGGGTATAATCTATTTTAAAATCGTCGGCACCACCAATAGAAACCTGTGCCAGGGCGTAGTTGCAGCCAAACAGCCAAATCGTTACGACGATGGTGAACGGTAATAATGTAGCCCGGATGCTTTTTGTCAGGTTTGCCTTTTGAATCATCTTCTTATTTTACGTTCGCCTGCTCATGGATTTGTTCGCTGGTGCGGCCAAACCTTCTTTCACGGCATTGATAGTTAACAATAGCTTCGTAGAGGTCTTCTTTGCGGAAATCGGGCCAAAGCTTGGGGGTAATGTACAACTCGGAATAGGCAAGCTGCCAGAGCAGGAAGTTGCTGATGCGATACTCGCCGCTGGTGCGGATGAGTAGCTCCGGATCAGGAAAATCTTTGGTAAACAAATGATCGGAAACCATGGCCTCGTTGATGTCGCCCAATACGATCTGATCATTTTTGTATTTGGCAGCAATAGCTTTTACGGCTTCCGTAATTTCAAAGTGCGAACTGTAGCTCAACGCCAGCACCAGTGTCATTCGGGTGTTGTTGCGCGTTTCTTCGATGGCTTGTAGCAATCGGTTTCTGATGCTTTCGTTCAGCGCGTTCATGTCGCCGATAGCTTGCAAACGGATGTTGTTGTCGTTGAGCGTTTTTATTTCGATGTTGATGGTTCTGAGCAGCAAGCCCATCAGTGCTTCCACCTCGCGGCGCGGGCGTTTCCAGTTTTCTGTCGAAAAAGCATACAGGGTCAAATATTCAATGCCCAGCTCAGCAGCAGCTTCGGCGGTTTCGCGCACGGAAATCACACCATTTTCATGGCCAAAAATGCGCAACTTTCCTTTGCTCTTTGCCCACCGCCCATTGCCATCCATGATGACGGCGATGTGCCGGGGCAATTTGGCGTTATCTATTTGTTCTTTAAAACTCATTCGCTGTTTTTGGTTCTGAATATTCAGTGCAACAATTTGTTAGCTCCCCGTTTTCAGCCATTTTTTGGGGTTGCAAAAGTATCATTATTTCTTGTTGTAGTCAAAGTCAACACAGGTTGTTTTCTCGCCCAGCCTGAAACGATAGGTAAGCGTAATGCCGGCAAAAGAATACCAATCGTTGTTTTCGGAATTACCACGCTGCATACCTGGTGCATGCTTTATGGGCGAAGGGTCCGAGAGCATCACGGCGGCATCGATATCATCGGGATTAATGGTAGTGAAATCCACATAATAATTGGTGCTCACGTCGTCCAGATAATCGGTAAAGGTTTTGCGTAAGCCCCATTCCACACCCAGACCGAGGCGTTGCGAGATACTATATTTTATACCAAAACCAAAAACTACAGCAGCGCCATACAAACCATACTTGTCGGCGTCAGCTTTTTGTCCTTCGGTGCCCAAATCGCGCAGTGTCAGCATTTCGCCTTGAAAAGGTGCCTTAGGATTGAAAATAAAAAAAGCCGGGCCACCAAAAAGATAGGGCGAGAAATAATAAATCTGGCTGCCGGTAAAATATTCCAGAAAGTTGAGCTCTGCCGTTAGCGAAAGCTCAGTAATAGAGGATTTGAAGCGCAGATTTCGTAACTCATTGGCGTGACTCAGGGCGTCGTCGCCGGCTATTTCACCACGCAACAACGTGAAACGTGCCGACCAGCGATCGTTGAACACAAATCGCATCAATCCGCCATAAGCCGGCTTGGTAAGCAAAAACTGCTGCTGTGGATTGAGATCGCCCAGGTAATAAGTGCCCCCACCCAACAGGCCAATGTCAACAACCTGAGCCTGCGACGGAGCAAACGAGATCGTTGTTGCAATCAGAAAAAATATTTTTAGGATGCTGTTTCGCATAAGATTTTTGTGAATGCCTTACCGGTATGTTGTTTTGTGTTGTCGCAGGGTATCATTAATGGCCACAGTGTAGGTGATATTAAAACCGCTGTTGTCGCAGAAAGTATATCCGGAGCCAGAAATCACCGTGTCGGCAAAACTGTAATCGACCATAAAAGTGCCCGATGAGTCAGGCGCAAAAAGCACTTTAAAATGATTACCAAAGTTGTTGAAGTTGGCAGCACTGTAGGTTCTCGGATTAGACATAAACAAGGAGATTGCGGAAGTGTAGGTGGTAATCAGTCGCGGAATGGCGATGAGTGTGTCGGCCACATTGAAACTCCCGGCGTAGCGGCCAAAGTCGATAGGTTGTACTATGACTTTGCGGCGCGCGATGGCCACGTTGCTGTCGGCATCTACGGCGGTGTAATCGAGGTAATAAACGCCCGTGCTGTCAGGATTCACGTTTCCCTTTACGGTGAAGGTCGGCGTAGAAGTCTGGTCGTCTTTAACCACAGCGCCCGGATCGGTATAGCTGCAGCCCAATAGTACCGTGGCCGGATTTTGACCGTTGAGCAGTATGACCGGCGGAATTTTATCCTCCGCTATTTTTTGGCATCCGCCAAGTAGCAGTAAGCCGCCTGTTGCGATTATCAAAATCTTATTGAAATTCAACATTTTCTAAAAATCAAAATTCCATTGATAAACTCCGCTTGCAGGTTTTTATTATAAATGAATGGAGCACTAAGGGGGCGAAAGGCCGTCGGCAGGTTTCAATCCACAGCCAGCAGGTCTCAGCCGACAGTCCACAGGCGGCAGGTCTCAGCCGGCAGTCCACAGTCCGCAGTCCTCAGTGACGGAGATGAGAGATGCGTCGTTCTAAATTTGGATTATTGCAGCTCGAATCGTAGCCCCAACGAGCCGCTATAATCAGCGCGGGGTATTACGAAACAACCTCACGGGAACTCCGAAGGAGTGGCATTATTCTATTTTTCATTGATCCAATACAAGAGTAGGATTTATAGCACATTGGCATCTAATAATTAGTTGCGTTGATCCTTTCCCCACAGGAGTTTTTCGCGCAGGGTCGTAAAAAAGTCTTTGTTGGGCATTTGTATCAGGTTAAGCCCAAAGTCGGCACGCTTCACTACCACCACCTCAGTATTATCGATGGTTCTGTAACGCGAGTCGAGGCCGGCGAGATATTGTTTGTTGCGTCCACCAAGTTTTAGTGTAATCACGCTGCTGTCGGGCACAACGATGGGACGTACAGTAAGGTTATGGCTGGCGATGGGCGTAATGACAAAGTTTTCGGAATCGGGCGAAATGATGGGGCCATAGCAACTCAGCGAGTAGGCGGTGCTTCCGGTGGGCGTGGCCACCAGCAAGCCGTCGGCCCAGTAGGTGTTCAGGAATTTATTATCAACAAAAACCTCTATTACCGCCAGCGATGTGTTGTCGGTTTTGGCAAGCGAAAACTCGTTAAGGGCGTAATTTACCTCACCAAACAATCCCTCAGGATGTTGAAGCGTAACGAGCGTTCGTTTTTCCAATTGATAATTTCCGGCAATCACTTCGTCGATGGCAGGTAATATTTCGTCGCGCGAAATACTCGACAAAAACCCCAGCCGACCCAGATTAACGCCCAGCACAGGTATTCCGGAATCGCGTACCAGCGAAATAATATCGAGCATGGTTCCATCGCCGCCAATCGAGAATAACATATCGCAGTTGTTGTTAAGATCGCTGTGTGTATTAAAAGGCTCTACCTCGCACGACAGCGTTACCTTGTTGCGTATCTGATTGAGAAATGGCTCGTAAACCAACAGTCGGCACTGTGCGCGTTTGAGCTTATCGATGAGCTGCTGAAGATATTGCGAACCTTCGTCAGCAATGTTTTTACCAAACAATCCTATTTTCATCATGGTGCGATTTTAAAATATTCCAACATACATGTGTTGTTCTGATGTCGCCCCGTTGGGGCTTTGTTTTTCTTCGACACAGCGCAGCGATTCACGCTGCGCTATTGATAATGCCCCGTTGGGGCTAAAACCTGAAATTATTTTCGACATCTAACCTCTATCTTCTTTCCTCTTCTTCACTTCGGCAGGCTCCACCTGCTGCTCCACCACCCTTGCCATCCATCCTCCAATTTTTACCCACAACCATCCACCCATTGCCCTCTAACTTCCAACCTCTACCTTCTTTCCTCTTCTTCACAATGTGCCACATGAAAAAAGAATCCCGATTCACGCTGCGCTATTGATAATGCCCCGTTGGGGCTAAAACCTGAAATTATTTTCGGTTGTGCTGGTTATCTTCTTACTTCTAACCTCTAT
>SABY01000131.1 GCA_009928785.1 Clostridia bacterium
TTTTCAGAATACAATGGCTTGAAACTACCTTCATCAATGCTACTGAATATCAGGTTGTAAAACCATTTCTCTTTGGATTTATCAAGTAAATCGCGCTGTTTTTTACTCAAGTCCAAAGCAAAGCTGAATAATTCCGGTTGACTGTTTGATTTAAACATCTTCGTTGTAGTTTGAATTGCGCCACAAAAATAAGTATTATTCTTCTGATATTCAAATAAATATGTTCCACGTGGAACATTTTACACTACTGATAATCAGCAACTTACGAAATTGTTCATAAATTTTTAACTCATTGATATTATGATAGTTACAAAGCCACCTTATGAACAGCCCCAAGCCTGAATTTTTATGCCTAATTTTGCCCAAACCTTTTTAGACTGGACTCATTATTGAAATTGATCGACAGAAAAAAGGTTACTTGCTGTTTGCTGCCACTTAAATCACCACTTTTGCAAAGAGTGATTGCAGCCGGTTTTTCACTTCTTCAAAATCCGGGTCAATATCAAAAACCAGCTCAGGTTTAAGATAATGCAAGGCATTCTCCTTTTTAAACCGCTCTTCTCCTCCACCAGTGATATTGAGCATTATCAGCGCGTCGGGTTCCACCGTTTTATTTTTTACAGCTTCCACCAAAGAAGCCACCGCCACAGCCGCCGCCGGATGCAGGTCGATACCTTCAAGATTTTCGAACAAAGTGGAAGCCTGACGCAAAAGCTGGTTGCTGACGGTGAGCACCGATCCCTGCGTATCTTTCAGCGCATCGTACAGCCCGCCAACAATTCCGTAGGGTGGCTTACGGTTGCTGAGCACTTTGGCATCAATTTGATCTATCTGTGCCCGTGCCTCGTCGTCGTCGGTGATAAAGAGATTTCGCGAATCGGCTTGCCAGGCATGGTAAAGCGGAATGAAGGGTTCGTTTTGCGAAACCATGAGTCGCATTTTATTATTGCCATAGCGGCCATCGTCTATCAGGCGCAGGTTGGCTTCCCAGGCAGCAATGGCGCCGGTGCCGCTACCTACTGCCTGAAAATAATAATCGGGAATATTGCCGATGGTGGTAACAGCCGACAGCACTGTAGTTCCCATGCCATCGCGGCGGGCTACATTTTTGGCGCCACCTTCCATCACAAAGCCATCAATTTGGCAAGCCAGATTCGACAGATGAATCGCATCAAAATAGTCGCTGCCCCTTCGGGAAGCCACCAGTTTTACGCACGGGTCGATGGGTTCGTCAAACCACAATACCTCTATGCGGTCTTCGGGAACACAAAGCAGCAAAGGGATTTTGTTGTCGGAGCACACCCGCGCAAAGGCACGGGCAGTATTTCCTGCCGAAGCCACCACCAGCACTTTTCCGTTTTGGTGGTCGAGGCGACCGCAAACTGCATACGCTTCGGTTTCTTTGAACGAGCAGGTGCGCATCATGGCACCCTTTTCGGGCCAGAAGCCGCTAAAGGTTACCCAAAGATTTGACAATCCAAGATGACTGGCCAGATGCTTGCTCTGATAGGTAACTGGTGCCGAGGAGCCATTCAGAAATTCTTTCACCGGCAGCCAATCTGCAAACTGATAAAAGCCGTAGCTCTTATCTTTCAGCTTAAGCTGGCGGGCATCATAAATGGTACGTATCAATCCGGGTTTGTCGGCTTGCTCATCTTCGAGTATCCAGCCGGTGTCTTCAAAAATCCTTCCCGTAATAAGCGATTGCAATCGGTAGTGTGGCGTGGAGAAATCCTGCTTCATTAGCTAAAGTTATGATGACAATATTTTTAAAGGCCGCAAAGGTAAATTAAAAGCACAAAAAAACCTGCCCATATTTCTACGGGCAGGTTTTTCAGAATGAGGATGATTGTCATCAACCCCAAAAAAGAAATACTATCTCACAATCAGTTTCACGATTTTGGTTCCCTGATCGCTCACCAGTTTTACAAAGTAAAGCCCTGATGGCTGGGAGCTAAGGTCGAGCTGATGCGCTGTTTCGATTGAGATATTGCTGATGATCTGTCCCTGTGTATTGGTAACCATCACGCGGGTGGTACTGCTGATACCGTCGATGGTGATGATGCCGGTTGTAGGATTGGGATAAACAGCAAATGTGGAGATATTTTCATCGCCAATGGAAGTAGCACCGGCTTTGAACGAATCGATCATGGTGAGTCCGTTGATGACATAGCTGCCACTATACTCAGGCATGTTTTGATTGTAAACAGGCTGCACGTCGATGGTTTCGTTGTCTCTGAAGATTTTAACCTGCAAAGTTTCGCCCTCAAGCATACCATCTAAAGCAACAGTAGTAGGATCATCGGCGTAAGCCGCCAGAGCAAATGCTTCATTATTGCCATTGTAATTAGCCATGCCGACACATATTTCATCAGCACCGAAAACACCAACTACATCTCCCGGCAGCAATTCGGCAGCAGCCTCGGCAGAAACACCGATGATGTGCACGTCGCCGGTATAGTTGACGTCGTTCCAAGTAGTGTAATTCACGCGGGAAGCAGGCTTATTGAAAGCTATGCTACCGGATTTATCATCATTGAAGTTTAGCGTGGCCGGCGCACTGAATCTTACCAGATAGCCATATCCGGGCACGAGTTCCTCAAGGGTATAGACGCTTCCGGCAGGCCAGTAAATGGTGCCATCCAAACCAAATGCGAACTCCACCGGTTGTCCACCGAAAACTGTGGTGGCAAGAATAGGCTCCTCGCTAAGAACAGGAATAATGTGGGTACCGGCAGTAAAGCTAACAGTTTTGTTCTGTACGGGCATACCATAAAATGCCAGCGCAGCGTCATTCGCCATTTTCAGTTTATAACCCTGGTAGGTGTCGTATTCGCCAATGCTGTTGATGTTGAATGCGGGCCAGAAGATACCGGTTTTACCCAACATAATCACCATGTCGTCGGCAATGTCGGCCATGGCTTCTTCCATGGTCATTTTAGCACCGCTCATATCAATGTAGGTAGAAATGTAACCCCATTGCCCGGGTTCAGGGATCATGATTTGCTGACCCATTTGATCAGTAACCTCAAAGTGAACGAGTACGGATTCCATAAAAATTCCATCATCATCGGTTATTATCACTTCTGCATCATACACTCCCGGAGCTATTGCATTAGCATCCAGCGTGAGGGTGATGGTTTGCGTTCCGGGAAGCGCTGTGCCAACAGTTTGGCTAAGCGACATGGCAGCGTTGGCAGGAACTATCTGAGCATCCCAACCAATGCCACCCAAACCATAGTTCTTTATGTTGATATCCCAGTCGGCAGTTTCGCCGGCAAAAAGGATGTCGTAAATAGTTTCGGGCTGTACTTCAAAGAGTTTATTGGTAACAATGATGTTGTCGATCAGCCACCAGTCGATGCTGAATGAATCCTCTCCTATCGCTCTAAAACCAATCTGGAACAAACCTCCGGAAACGATATCCGAGATGTCATAGGTATTTGTTTGCCAAGGAATACTACCCCACCAATTGTCGAACTCTTCAACCACTTGCCAACCTGTGCCATCGTTAACCACAAACTGCATGGTTTCCAATGTATAATCATAGTTTTGAAGCAGAAGATCGAATTGAACATACACTTTTGATTGATTGGTTGCATCGATAAAATGACTCTTCAGCAGCATATTATAATTGATTGCATTAGGATCCCAATAGAAAATGGCTGCGGGTGAAGGATTGCCCATAGTTGCAAGCGCCCAGTTGCTTGGGAAAGGATCACGTGTCCATTGTTGTGTGAGGAATGAACCACTCGACCAGGTTTCGGTAAATGGCAACTGGTAAGGAACCTCCGGAACCATCTCTACAGAAAGGTTTACAGTTTGCAATGTTTGTAGGGTCTGGTTTGGCGTACTTAAGGTTTCATAGCCATACTTTTCGTAAACTACGTGGTAAACCCCTGATTCAAACTCGAAAGTCCAGGAACCATCAGCAGCAGTGGTCTCCTGGAAGAAGAAGCCCTCACGGGGCAAAATTTCTTCCAGCGTTATTGTTACACCTTCCAATGGCAATCCCGTGTTGGCATCGGTAACCATACCTTCAAAAACTCCGGTAAAAGGAGTAGTAAAATACCAGGGAATACACGCTTCGGGAGCGCCGGCATTGTTGTAAGGATAAATGAGCCAAACGTAGTCTTTGCCCCAATCCCATCCGCCAGCAGGCAGGTATTGGTTTACGTTGCCAATGTCTGAACCTTCCTCATCTGTTAACCAAGCGTCGTCGGTAATGTTGTAAAGTAATAAAGTATAACCAGTTGCCGGAGCTGAGCCTACAGGCAACTCCCATTGCAATGGTTGGTCAGGCAGCACACCTCCCAGATTGTCGGGCGGAGAAACCAATTCCGAACAGTCGGGTGGAGGAATGGGTGCAAGGGTAGCATTTTGGAAAGTAGTAGTTGCACTTTCGACGAGAACGCTGGAAATAACGGTTTCGTAGTAATCAGGCAGTTCGAAAGTTAACTCATACAATCCCAAATCCAGCTCCAGCGAATAATTACCTGAAGCATCGGTTACATCAGATGCACCACCCGGCATAGCTGTTACAGTAACGCCTTCCAGCAGATCACCGGTTACAGCATCGGTTACCACGCCGGTGATGTATCCCGGATCAGGAGCTATCTCTATCGAGATGTCATCAATAGAAAGATACCAGGGAGTAGAGGTTAAAGCCCCTTTGATACCTACATAATAAACACCATCATCATCTGGCGTAAACACACCTGACAACTGCTGGTAATCGCCATTTACGATAGGAGTTTCAGTAATAACAGGATTAACCATAGCAGCGGCATTTCCGGCATCGCCATAGCTAACGGTGATCGTTGCTTCTGTTGTAAGGTCCTGACGGGCAAACATAGAGAAAGCATACTTAACGCCACCCGTGAGCTGCACTGCTACAAACATCCACCGATCGTTTCCATACCTTAAGAAAGCATTCCAACTGCCGGTTTTGGGTGTGCGGTTGTAGTCAATAAGTGTATTATTGGCCGTCCAGATGTTTGTCCCTGACACTGCCTGCTGTGTCCATCCTGCGATGGCCACATTGTGCGTATTGCCCACTTCAAATCCGTCGAAGAAAGGAATGGTGGATGGTAATGCAAGGGTTTTAAAATTAAAAGGCCCGACCCATGGGCTTAAAGCTTTGGCGTCGCAATCGGCCTGCACATAAAAATCATACGCAGTGAAATCCGTTAAACCTTCTACAAGGAATGGATTATCCACATCGGAATAGGTAGGAACTCCTGTTGGTGTAAAACCAGCTTCGTCCAGCTCGATATTCCAGGAAGTTGCTGTGCCGTTTTCAGTCCAGCCCAGCAGTGCGCTACTGGTGGTAATATCAGTTGCTGTAAGTGCAGATGGGGGCATACATGCCGGAGGCAATACCAACGAAAAATCATCGATAAATATGTTGTTCCCATAGCCAGAAACTCCCTGCAGGATGACATAGAAAATCCCTTTACTACTATTGGTAATGTTAAAGGTATATTCGTACCAACCAGCTACCGCTACGGTGGGTGAAAGGGTGGTAGAACGATTAATGGTTCCCAGCAAAGTAGCACCAACGACATTGGCGGATGTATTGGTGTAAACCTCCACTTTGTCTGCCGTGGTCGGGTACCCGGCATCGCGATACATCCAGAATTTCACCTGCACGATGGGATCTGCTACATTTACCGGCGGGCTGATAAGCGCTCCTTTGGTTCCGTCAGATAAGTTAAAACAATTATAACGTGCCATGGCTGCGCCGCTGTGTGGTGCGCAAGTGGGATAAGTCCCTGCTGTTTGCCTGTCCCAGATTCCGGGGGTGCCGGTACCAGCGACTTTAATATTTGTCCAGCCTGAAGGAGCAAAAGTAGTTCCATCAAAACTTTCCATATAGGGTAAAGTAGTAATGGAAGGATCGGCCATCGTAGTAAAACTCCAAACAGAACATCCTGTAGCCGACCCCTGGACATTATAGGCCACTACTTGCCAGTAATATGTGGTGCTATAGGCAAGAGGAGACGCAGGGGTATAGGTTATTACGTTGCCTACATCCGTACCATTCACAATGTTAGTGGGTGGATTGTTAGTACCAAAATAGAGGGTGTAGCCCGTTGGCAGGCCACCACCTGAAGCCCATTGCAGAAGGGCATTTGCAGCTACACCTGTGGCTGCATTGGCAGGAGCGGTAACAATTGCACAATTTGGCACCGAAGGCACATACGCAGCCATTTCAAATTGCACCTGCGACAGTATGGTAGTATAAGTTCCTGTGGGTGGAGATGCCGGGTCAGGGTTGGTAGCGTCGTTACGATAATAGATACCTCGGTTACCACCGGGAGTAAAGGATTGCCAGTTAGCTGAGCATTCGTACCCGCTTACATTTTCATCAACAGCTACCACCAGATTGCCTCCGGTGTAGTCGAAGCTTACAGGAAGTGTAAATTCCATCCAGGTTCCTGCCACCGGCGTCGGAATAGCTCCTGAAAATACCTGTGTGAGACCACTTAATGGAACCCAGTCGGTGGTGGTGGTGAATGCAGTTTTGGCAGTATTACCAAGATAAATGGTCCAGTTATTCCAGACGGCAAAATTAGATCCTCCGGAAACAAACTTAAATCTGACTTTGGTAATCGGACCAGCACCACCTCCGCCAGTGGTTATCTCGCTGCTCAGGAAAATTTGCTGTGTGTAGGAATACCCCCAACACGAGGAGATAGGAACAGTCGTCGTGGTTGCTGTTCCCGTCCCGATTTGCACGGTAACAGCTTGTGCTGTGAAAGCCCATAAAAACAAGGCAAACATTAAACTTAATGTAATCGTAAATTTTTTCATAAAAAATTAGGTTTAAAATTAATACTTCATTGAAATTTTTTTGATGTCGTTGTTGTGATCTTCGCAGATCATTCATTTTTTTGATAAAGGGTTGATCAAAGGAATTTTACCATAGGCAGTTCATTGTTTTTAATTTTTAATTAATTATCATTGAAAGTCAATTGTTTGCGAAAAGCAAAAATTTATAATGAGCAGGGTTTGATCGGAAATTTTCATAGTCCATCATTTTCTTTTTATGCTTTAATCCATTATCCGGTTACAGCCTACAATTATAGGAATATTTTTCGATAGAATGATCATTTTATTATGAAATATTTTTTTATAAAAATTTAATAGCAAACAAGCCCTTCATAAAAAAAACGTAAAAAACTGGCTATCAAGTCATAAAACAACAAACCCGGACAATGCCGGGTTTGCTGATAATGAACAAAAAAAATTTCTGAATGGGTGTTATTCCACCACTATTTTTCTAAAAACAAGGCTATTGCCATCGGTGGCTTTCATAAAATAGATGCCTTTTTCGAGCTGCGACAGGTCGATGGTAACCTCATTTTGCATGGCCACCTCTTTCACAATTTGTCCGGCAGCATTGAGCAAAGTGATGTTGTAGGCTCCGTTGGCAGTAATATTCAACATGCCTGTGGTTGGATTGGGATAAATACTGAAGGCAGCATTGGCGGGATTGCTAATACCCAAAGCACCCAGCTTCAACGCTGTGATGGCAGAGGTAGCTCCATTTTCGTAAATTCCCTGGTTGAGTGTAGCATCAAAGGTGGCCTCCACGCTGTACACCTGGCCGGTGCCTGCACGATAGATGCTAAAAGTCATTGCTTCGCCTTCCGATAATCCTTCTTTAACAGCCGTAGTGAAATCGTCGCCATAGGCTACCAACAGCAGATTGTTGCCGGCTTTGTCGTAGTTGGCCAGGCCAACAATGTTGCCAGCCTGATTGAAAACTCCGATGCAGTCGCCCGGTTCCATTACCGACAGCGCTTCGGCAGAAACAGAAATCAGATGTGGATTCCCGGTGTTTACGGGGTTATTCCATAGCGATGTGTTTACCGGAGCAGTAGTCTGTTGTGGCTGTGTGGCGTATTTCGGTGCGAAATCAACCGTAACCGGAGCGGTTAGATTCACCAGGTATCCAATACCCGGCATCAGCGCGTCGATGGTGAAAATACCACCTTCGGGCCAATAGATGAGCGCATCCTGGATATTAAAAGCATATTTAAGCGCGGCACCCATGTCGGCAAAAATCTGGTTAGAAACAGGTACCGACGATAACACGGGCATAAAGCACATTCCGGCAGGAATGGTTACCTGCGAGCCAGCCGGGAAGCCATAAATTTCGAGTAGTGCAGGCTCGATAATTTTGATTTTATAGCCTTCATAAGCATCCCAGTTGCCGATAAGGTTGATGTTTTGGCCAGGCCAGTAGAAACCATTCTTAGCCAGGATGATTTCCATTTGATCTTCGATACCGGCAAGTACTACTTCGATATCCGGATCGGAAGGAAGGATGTAGGATGAGATTCCCAGCCAGCCTACGCGCAATTCGATGGCCTGGTCGGCCTGGCTGCCGGTACCGGCTTGCGTTACTACAAAGGTAAGCTCGGCATTGATTGCAGGCGAGGAGATGGTAAGATTTCCGATGCGCTCGACTGCCGACATGTTGGCTGCATAGTTAAAAGTAACGAAAGCATCATTGTTTCCCATGTCGGGCGTTGCGGTGAGCCAGAGAGCGTCTGATGTTATCGTCCAGTCGGCACCGGTGAGTCCGTTAAAATCTATGGTGAAATTGCCTGAACCAGCAGTAAACGGAACGTTAGCCATCATCGGGTTAATTGTCATTGTAGGCTCACCGAGTTCAATAGCTACCGATCTTACCTGATCGGCGGTTTGAATAGTGATGACCCCCTGGAAGAAACCAACAGGATTGGGCAAGGTGGCAGGTGTTACCAAAGTCACATCCACCGTTGCTGAACCTCCCGCAACAATCAACGGAATGTTGTTGGGTGTGATTGTAAAAGCAGAAGCGGGGATAACATTACCATTTTGATCGGTGAGATCAGAGGCGAAAATATTAACGCCGGTAATAGACGTATTGCCATCAAGCTCGCTGATATCAAATTGGAAGTTGTAGGTATGACTAAACTCAAACGGGCTGAAACCAAAAGTATTAGGACTTACCTGCATGTTGGGCAACGGAGTTGGCGGAACTACAATAATTACGTTAAGTCCACCGATAGCATTAACAAATCCGGTAGCCCCGATGGGTGTAAAGGGAGGAACTTCTTCGAGTAGGAAACACTCCTCATCGGTAAGTACTCCCAGCAGATAGGTGCGATAGCACAACTCGGCAGGTTTAAATGTGCCACAGGTGTTCATAAGCAGCACGCTGTAGTTGGACGATTCGAGCACATCAATTTCTATTTCAAAATAATCGCCTGAGGTAGAAGTCCATTGCGAAAGCGGAATATTTGTAAACCAAACGCCGCTGTTTCTTCCGGCAGCATTGCCTTCTTCGTCAAAAACAGTAAAGTCGAAGCAATCTTCTTTGGCAGGATCAGTATCGAGCGAAATTTTGAGCGTACTGCCTTCGGGCACCGATTGGGTTTGCAGGCACAGTAGCGCGAGTGCAGTTTCAAGCGTTGCCCCTTGTCCGCCCCATTGGTTCCAGTAATAGTTACCATTTCCATCAGTAAAATGCTGGCTTTCGATGGCATTGTATAGATACTCGTACCAGTTTCCGCCGGCAAAAATGGTTTGGCTTCCCAAAGCCATAGCTTTTGAAAACTCGTACAGATAATAATAATAACCACCTCCAGTATAAACATGATTGCTATTGATCTGACCGACATCGATGAGCTGAGACAGGGTATAGTTATCGAGGTAGTTGTAGTAGCGCGTCTTGAGGGCACTGGCAGCAGCCACACCTTTATCGGCAGCCAGTACGGCACCCCACGTACCTGCACAGGTATTACCACGAGCCCATGTGTTACATTCCGTGTAGCCAATGTAAGAGTAGTCGCCCGATGCGCAGCTTCTGTTTAATTGGTAGTTATAAATTTTATTCCAGATGTCTTTACCAGTATAATTCATGATGTCGAAAGCCAGATACACCCATTGGTTTACCGACATGTCGCCACTATATTGGCTTGTGTAGCTGCGGTCGTAACGCCAGCTAACTGCAGTCCAGGCTTCCTGAACGTCCTGGGTGTAGTAGTTCATCCCCTTCTCGAGGGCATTATTAATATTGGTAAGCAACGCACCAGAGATCAATCCGCCACCAGCCAATGGTGTTATTGTAGCCAGTTTGAGTGCGAAAATAACCTGGGCTGTTTCGTAGCCTTGAGGATTTCCCCAGGCGCCTAAATAATAGCCGGATTGAACCTGCGCTCCTAATAGATAATTGATTGCATTGGTAACTACGGTGCCATACAGCGGATCGTCGATGTTGTGACCATCGTTGAGGAAGGCCTGCAGACAAAGTGCTGTAGTTCCGGGACCCTGCCACATTCCGGCAACTTTCGCCTCCGGGGGCAGCGTGTTGGGGTCGATACTCGTGCCCGTAGGCTCGTATCCTTTGCTGGTGCTTTGTACCGAAGCCAGATAAGCCAATCCTTTTTCTATCAGGATGTTCGACTTTTGTGCTTCGGCCTGCGAGCTAAAAAGCAGAAAGGCGCCAGCCATTAACATTGTAAATAAAGTTTTAAATTTCATAAGTAATCCTCCTTAAAAATTTGATGAATAATAAATGAGTTTAATAACTGTGTTGATTGTAATTATTTAAAAATTAAATTGCGTTTTTTAACGGTAGTACTTTCAGGCAGGCCGGCGATTTCCTCGAGTGCCAGCAGCGAATAAGCTGTAACGAGCACGGGATTGTTTTCCCACCAGCGGCCATTTTCGTTTACCCAAAATCCATCAGCCGACTGCGTCTTGAGCAGTTGGTTGGCCAGGTCGTAGCGCCATGGATGTGCAGTGCCATCAGGACTTTGGATGGTTTCGGTGCCATAAGCATTCATAGCTTTGGCCATAGTTTGATAGTAATAATACAGCCCCTGCACGCCCATGAGCGGCGTAGTTT
>SABY01000272.1 GCA_009928785.1 Clostridia bacterium
AAACGGTTTGGCCTGCAGAAACTCATCGAAGCACCCCGGGCGAAACCCTGACCTCTCTCCTTTGCCGCTGCCGTCGTGGCCGTTCGTTAGTATGTTGTAAGTTAGCAACGTCCCACCAAAACCAGCCGTTGGTACATTGGGACTGTATGCGCAAATTTGTTCTATTCTCATGGCTCGGAATCAAAAGTTATTCCAGTGATTTTAGTCAATGGTTCGTGGGTAACATCGAAACTTTGCCGGGCTTTGCCATACGCTCTGTCTAATAACAGTTGTGCCGCTTTAACATCGCCTTTGATGGCTTTCTTAATTAGTGCTTTTAAAATCGCATCGAGTGCTGTCAGGCCGTCTTCATCGCCTTTTAATACTTTCGCTATTGCCTTATTTATGTCGGGCATTGCCGGCCTGCCTTTTCTGTTTATCCGTTCCGGGTTCGTGTGGAACCCCTGACCTACTAAATTTCTATTTTTCATGATTTTACGTTGATCTTTCGTTATAGTTTGTTACTCTGAATCATCATTTGATATTAATTATTATGTAGTACAGTAGTGGTATAGTGGTACACCACCCCTTATAAAGGGGGGGTGTTGTACCAGTACTATACTGGTATAGTGTACCGGTGCTATACCACCGCGTTTTTTCTCCAATTTGCATCACTACCTTGTGTTATCATTCCTTCGGCTTTCATCGCTGTGAATAAACCTTTGCAGGTTGTTTCACCTTTCAAAGTTGCCGTTTCTATCGCTTTAATAGCATCTTTGTATTGATATGATCTTTGGCCTGAAAAGATTTGATCGCAAATTTCTTGCGCTTCATTAATTTTCTTTTCACGTCGTTTTGCTTCGGGGTCAATTTCGACTTTTATACCACTTCCAATATGGTAGCCTTTTTCTTTGTCATAAATGAATGATAGTTTTTGAATATCACCTTTGCCGGCATACCTTAAAATTTTAGCTTCAACAAAACTTACATCACCTTCCTGTTTTACTGTCAAAATGCCGCCTGATTTCCTTTGGCATTGGCTACCGAAGTGCCCGCGCTCCTTATCGCCTCCGGGGTTTGTATGTACGATAAGAAAAACGGCGGTGTTATACCTAATCGCAAGGTCTTCAAAATATTTCACTATCTGATTTGATGCTGCCTGATCGTTAACGTCTGCAACGTAGTCCGCGCCGCCATCGATCCATATTGAATGGATACCGCCCAAGCTGGCGGATGCAGCTTTACAGATGTTCTCCGTTATGATTTGGTATTCGTTTAATGCTAATTTGCGTATGTTATAAGATAGCAAATGATCGGGGCAATGTGCAATGCCGGCTCGCCTTAAAACTGATAACAGATTTGATTTGTGCTTGTGTGCGGCCTGTTCAGTATCAAAGTGGAGGATGGCATTCTTTTCAGGATTGGGTTTCATTTGTAAACTTTCGATTGCATCCGGACAAATACCGTCCGCAGTGAGTGTGGCAGCTATCGACATCCCACAAACGGCACTTTTTCCGGACTTGCTTGCGCCTGATATTGTAAAAATATCACCATTAACGGCGATGATTTCACCTGCTAACATTAAAATGGGTTCGGGTTCGGGAATATCTGATTTTTCAGTAATTCGTAAGGGTTCGAAGTCGGATAATGTTTTGTTTTTTTTGTTTTCGGTGGTGTAGGGTGCTGGGGTTTTCTGGTTCGATCGTGTAGGATGTTTTTTATATTCCTTCGTGCCATGTTCGCCGATTCGCTGATAAGCTGAACTAACGGCTTGCTTTATTTCTTTCTCGTCAAAACCTTTTTCAGCGTACTGGCAAAGCTGATGAAGAGTGTAACTCTCCGAAAGTCCAAAGCGGTTGCAATCTGATGCGACTACATGAACAAAATTATTTCGGTTTCCGTTCGAGGGGTTTTCCCTTATGCCTTGCATGATGAAAGAAAATTTTTCATCTTCACTTGTAATGTTTGGTTTTCCTGATCCAGGAGCTTTTGCATCAGGGGTGATGGTTGCCGCCATCGGTTCAGATTCCTGAACAATGCTTTCTAATTCCTTTGAGCTTGCCATAATTCTAAATATTGCG
>SABY01000132.1 GCA_009928785.1 Clostridia bacterium
GCAGTCCACAGTAGGCAGAAGAAGAAGCCGGCAGTCCGCAGTAGGCAGAAGAAGAAGTCGGCAGTCCACAGTCCACAGTAGGCAGAAGAAGAAGCCGGCAGTCCGCAGTAGGCAGAAGAAGAAGTCGGCAGTCCGCAGTAGGCAGAAGAAGAAGTCGGCAGTCCACAGTCCACAGTAGGCAGAAGAAGAAGCCGGCAGTCCACAGTAGGCAGAAGAAGAAGCCGGCAGTCCGCAGTAGGCAGTCTGCAGAAGAGTGAGGACTCTGGAATGAGAACTGAAGACTGAGAACTGAGAATCGAAGACTGAAGCCTGTGGACTGAAGCCTGTGGACTGAAGCCTGTGGACTGAAGCCTGTGGACTGAAGCCTGTGGACTGAAGCCTGTGGACTGAAGACTGTGGACTGAAGCCTGTGGACTGAAGACTGTGGACTGAAGCTTGTGGACTGAAGCCTGTGGACTGAAGCCTGTGGACTGAGAACTGAAAATTAACAAACTATTAATCAAATAAAACACATGACCTACGACGAAAGATTACAAAAAGTAAGTGTGCTGGGCGCTGCCGGCAAAATGGGCAGCGGCATCCTGTTGCTCACCGCCATCGAAATGGCCGACCTGAGCCTGAAACCTGAAAATCGCGGCAAAACCTACGTGCTCAACGCCATCGACCTCTCCGAAGAGGGACTGGCAGGATTGATGAAATACCTCCGGGCACAAGTGCGCAAAGTGGCCGAGAAAAAAATGGTGTGGCTGCGCCAGATGTACGCCCACCGCGACGACCTGGCCGAAAATGGCGAGATTGTAGAGGAGTATATTTTTGATGTGCTCAACATCGTGCGCCCCGTCACCACCATGGAATCGGCCTACGGCAGTCACCTCATCTTCGAGGCCATTGCCGAAAACCCTGATCTCAAAATCAGCATCTTCCAAAAAATTAACGAGAACAGCAAGCATGAGCCGTGGTTTTTTACCAACACATCTTCCATTCCTATTACCCGCCTCGACGATTCGGCAGGTTTGCAGGGGCGCATTCTCGGCTTTCATTTCTACAACCCGCCGGCAGTGCAGCGGCTGGTGGAGCTGATCACAATCCCCGGCAACAACACAGCGATGGTAGATTTTGCGAAAGCTTACGCTAAAAACCTGCGCAAGGTGGTGGTGCCAAGCAACGATGTGGCCGGATTTATCGGAAACGGACACTTTATGCGCGACGCGCTGCATGGAATTTCCGAAGCAGAAAAGCTAACCGGAAAGTTCAGCTTTGCGCAGGCCGTTTACATTGTAAATAAAGTGACGCAGGATTTTCTGGTGCGGCCCATGGGCATCTTTCAGTTGATCGACTATGTGGGCATCGACGTGGTGCGCTTTATCATGGCCGTAATGAATCCATATCATGAAAATGAAAATCTGCATTCGCCGCTGCTCGACAAATTATTCGATCAGGGTGTAAAAGGCGGACAGCGCTCCGACGGTTCACAGAAAGATGGTTTCCTGAAATATGAAAAAGGCAAGCCGGTGGCTATTTATGATTTTGATAAAAAACAATATGTGGGCATGAACGAGCTGACAGGTGATGGCGATAAATTTCTGGGTGCACTGCCCGATGGCTGGCAGCCGTGGAAAGCAGTTAATTTTAATAAAGAAAAAAACCAGTTGCTTGCCCAATATTTTGAAAAGCTGCAGCAATCGAAAACTACCGCTGCCGAAATGGCCATCCGCTACAACCGCCGCTCCAACGAAATTGGCAACGACCTGGTGGCGCGTGGCGTAGCCAACACTACCGAGGATGTAAATACCGTGATGCTTACCGGATTTTTCCATGCTTACGGCCCTATCAATAATTATCTCAAGTAATAATCTTTGAAATTTCAAAAAGTGATGCAAAAGAAAATATACATGGCCGCTGGCTACAACACCGTTTCGATGGGCACCGGTCGCAAAGAGTTTAATCCTAAAAAGTCGCGCCCCGGTCTGGAGCACTACATTAGCGAGGCGGGACAGGGTGCCCTGAAACAAATGGGCGGCGCCCTAAATGTAGACGAAAGCGTAATCGGCAATTTTATGGCCGCGCGCTTCAACCGGCAGGGACATCTCGCAGGTTTCATTCCTATGATCGACGAGGGTTTGCGCTTTAAACCCGCCGTGCGCGTGGAAGCCGCTTGTGCTTCCGGAGGCATGGCTTTGATCACCGGAATAAAAAACGCATTGGCTGGCGCCGATGTGGTGCTATCGGTAGGGGTGGAGGTGCAAAATACCATGAAAGCAATTTATGGCGCCGACGTGTTGGCCGGCGCAGGCTGGTATCAGAAGCGACAGAAGGGACACGCTTACTTTTTCCCCGGCCAGTTTAGCGACCGCGCCGGTGCTTATTACCAGAAGTTTGGCAAGGAATATACCCGCAAAGGGCTATCCCGCTGGTATGCCAATGCCATCCACAATGCCCGTCTTTGCGCTACAGCGCAGGAATTTCAAAATACACTTGCTGACCCTGAAGCCGCATGTTTGGCTATGGAACCCAACGGGAAAAGTTTCGTAGAACATCTCAATGTGTTGGATTGCTCCAAAGTGTCGGATGGCGCTTCGGCGATCGGCATTTTTACCGACGAAGGCCTCCATAGATGTGGCATCGACAAAAAAGATGCAGTGGAAATTGTGGGCTTTGCCACCTCCGAGCGCGACATCACCAGCGATCCTACCGACCTCACAGTAATGGAAACCATCAAAGATGCCGCACACAAAGCACTCGCCAACGCAGGCATCACCATCCACCACCTGGCTACCATCGAAACGCACGACTGCTTCACCATTGCCGGCATTCTGGCCGTCGAAGCGCTGGGCTTTGCCGAACATGGCCGCGGTGCCGCCTTCGTTGCCGAAGGTAATACCGACCGCGATGGGAAAATCCCTATCAACACTACGGGTGGACTTATCGGGTGGGGCCATCCCACCGGTGCCACCGGCGTGCATCAGGCCGTAACCATTTGGGAACAACTCACCGGAAAAGCCGGCGATGCACAAATCGACATCCCCACCGAAAAGCCCTACGCCCTCAGCATCAACATGGGTGGCGATGATGTGAGCGTGGTGGCGGTGGTGTATAAACGGTAGGCGGCGACCCTTGTGGTCGCAATGTGGAGACCACAAGGGTCGCCGCCTGCCGCATTTTTTTAAGCCGCTGCTATCTTTTTAAAAACGAATTATGAAAATGGACAAAAGCCAGCGGACAAAGACGCAGCGTTTGTTAACGTTTGTGGTTTTGCGCCAGGCAAGAGGTAGTGCGGCTTACGCTGAATAATCCTGTTTAATTGTTAACGGTATGTTGTTTTATTTCATTTTTTAAATTTTCTTTATCAATGCCTCCACCATTCATCGAAATTGAGTTGGCATTTTTAATGGTAACATATCCCTCTTTTAAAAATAATTCTTTCAAGATTTTGTGAAGGTTCTTTTTTACTCGTCCATACCTATAGCAAATTCTAATGCTTTTTAAATCATCAGTTTTCTGTTCTATTAACTCAAGTCTTGGTTTTAAATGTTTTGAAAATGTGTTGTTTAGAATATCCTGATAATCTATTTTCTTGATCTTTTTGCTATATCCTTCGGTATCACATTTATATGACAACTTTGTTTTACTTGGATTAAATGGGAACGGTGAAAAATCTAAAATCACTGTTCCAGTTTTATTTAATTCTGAAATCATTTCTTGTTTGTTTTTTATATTTTGATTGGTTACATATTCCAAATCAGATTTATAAAAGAACTGAGAATGATTAGTGTCCGGATTATAGAAATACTTTCTGTCGTCACCCCACATTGGTGCTTCTGATAGAATAATTAAATTTACTTTTTCAATGTTGTTGAAATTGATGTTCCATAACTCATTAATTTCATTTACACTTTCACTTAAGTATTCATAATCATTTTCAAAGATGTCACTTACACTGTACTTTTCATAAAGATATTTCAAAATATTTCTGTACATATGATTTGAGTTAAACGGTTCATTTTAATACTCGCCAACAATTGTGTATAGAATTACTTTAACGCTCGAATGTCCTGCGGACGATTCGAGGTTATTACTGCGCCATTACTTTTAAAGGCTCTTTGCTCTTGTTGTTTTTCCAGTTGCTCTAATTCTCCCATTTCAATCATTCTAATGTTTTAGTCATTCAATTCCCGCAATTCTATCAATTCAATTCATGGTTTTCTCCTTGTAATCAAGTAATCTGTTTTTTATAAAAGTAGATAATCCATCTTTTAATTGTGAATTTTTCAGTTCCAATTTTAGAGAATCTAGTATAATTAATGCCTCCTGCTGATGTTGTTTCTTATAATAAGAGAATGTGTGAATGTTACTTGTTTTATTTGATGTTCTCCCAAAATAGTTTGCTGAACTGCCTAAACTGATATGTTTATAATTGGTGAAAATATGTCGATCGTGTTCTCCTTCCCTTTCTGGGAATTCAATAAAATTACAAATAGTCTCAGTCCCGAAAATCTGTTGAGCTTTCTCCTCTATTTCTTTTAATTCATGATCGTCCTTAATTCTAGTAAAAACCAAAATGCTTTTTATGTTGTATTTTGATTTTATTGCAGCAAACAGACCATATAAATTTTTCTCACGTTTAGCCTCTGTTTGCTTCATAATAATGAAGGGATCCGAAATTACAATCTCTGTAATTGGCAAATTGGGCAATATTTGCTCCCAGGACCTAAATGGTTGAACACTTTTGTATTTTTTAATATTTCTATTTTTATCAACGCGAAAAGAAGGTTCACTTTTAAATTTTTTAAAGACTGTTTCATAATTGTCTTTAAATGCAACCAGATACTTAACCTCCTTTTCTGATTTTTCCCTTTGACTTTTATCTTCAACATCAAGGAAAAAAAGCTGATAGGGATTATTTTCATCAATATCTTCTTTGGTGAATTTCCTCGTCTGACGCGCAATTTTTGTACTACCCCTGTTTTGAAGAAGCTTCGATAAAATATTGCTCGAACTCAAATCTTGTTCACCATAAATTATTACATCGCTTTCCTTATTAATGAAATCAATAAAGTCTCTTGAATTTATAATGACATCTTCTTTAAAAACCAGGTCGGCGTTTACATAAATCTCCTTATCGATATGTGTTAGCATGCTAATTCAGTTTTTGGGCGTTAAGTATGTCGGCTGTCAGGTTTGCGGTTTCATCATAAAACCCGGTGCCAAATCCTTTTTCAAGTATTCCATCTGTGCGCATGGGTATTTTGTAGCATTTCTCCGTCTGGTCGTTATCATTAAAATAAAGAATATCAATTGCCTCGGCATCAAATTTATCCCGTGCTACCAACAGTTGAAGTTTCTGTATCAGATACACACTGTGGGTTTCGATAATAAACCGAATGGGTTGTTCCTCAGCTTGTTTTCTGGTAACTTTAATTCTATAAAAATTAATGCAAAAAATGAAATAGTCCGCCAGCCTTGCCTGCCATGAGGGATGCAAAAAGGTTTCAGGCTCTTCGATGAGTATGGTTTTTTGAATTATTTGTTCAGGTTTTTTATTCCTTGAATTCGTGAGTTGCTCTTTTAAATATTTTTCTTTCTTATCGATAAATAATATTGAAGCAACATTCAAAACAATCCCAATAATATGTGCAGCCCCCTTGCCCAGGTCAGCAATATTCACCATTTTGTTGTTGGGATCTTCAAGATATTCTTTTTTAAACTTATCAAAGCTTTGCCCAAACGAAAAATTAAATTTGGAAATTTTTAAATTAAACTCCTTCCTAAGAGCTTCTTCCTCCTCCTTATTCGCTACTCTAATATAACGGGATGCCTTTGGCATAAACATCAGTTCGAAAAATGAATTTTGGTGTTGCTCAATATTTATGATGCCATCGATCCCGAAAATTTGCAGGCTGTCATAAATAAATTCTATAAAATTAGCCTTCTCCTGTAGATCGAATACAGAGCGCAAATAACTATTTGCAGGGCTAATTTCGATTAAGTGATTGTTGAAATGCTGGTAAGCTACGTGGACGATATTTCTTCCACGAAAAACCTTCAATGCATCATCAATTTCAAAAATCACCGACCCAATCACATCTTTTACAAAAGCGTCATATCCCGTATTTTTAAGGATCGAATATTTTTGCTCATCAAACTCTGTATCATCGTGTAACAAAATCTCCTCACGAATTTTATAATCTCCAAAATTCAAATACTTATCCTCAATAATTTCATTTACATAATCCCGAAGTTTTATGCGTGAAAGATCATAGTCGATTTCGTGAAAATCATTTTCATCATAACATTCCACCCACCAATTATTCTTTTTGGTGGTTTTAATATTATTCAGTTGTTCGAGTACCTCTTTATAACCTTCATCTGTAATTTTATTGATATAGGTTTCAAGCAGCGGCACATTCACTTTTAGTAAAATCATGCCAGGCTTATCATTTTCGGATGGTGATTTAAAGGGGATTTCATAGTGCTTTATTTCTTGTCCATTCCTGTATGACTTATCGATGTCAAATTCGATGTTAGCTTCATCAACCTTAAATAAAGCGGAGTTGTAAATCCCACAAAATACTTCATCTCTTTCATTGATTATCTCAATTTCTGAAAACACCGCCATTCCTTTGCGTTTTCCCCAGCCATCATCTTCACCATTTCTAAAAGTAAACAGCACCTTGAAAGGCGTTTCAATTTTTCCAATGGTGATAAAAAAGCCAATTTTAAAGTTGTTGCTTTTGGATTCCCAGTTTACAAGATCATTAAACTCTCCGAAATTCCCCTTGCTTCCCATCAAATCAATCATAGGGAAATCTCCTTTTTCCAGTCCTTTCGAAAACAATTGAATAGCCTTGATAATCGTGCTTTTCCCGGAATTGTTTGCGCCGGTGTAAATGTTGAGTTCGTTAAAATCGAAGATGTGCTGCCCCTTAAAGGTTTTGAAATTTTCAAGGATTAAACTGTCGAGCTGATAATTTTTCATAATTCAGATTCTTGCTTTGGTTGGAACAAAAATACAATTTTGCCGTACACCGGCTAAAATAGATAATGTTCGGGCAGGCGGCGACCCTTGTGGTCGCCACATTGCGACAACAACGGCCTACAACGGCCGCCGCCTGCCCCAAACCAAAAACACGGGTGGCAGAATGAACATCAGACCAATGAAGACGGGAAGAAACCACGCACCCAAGCCTGTTGCTTCGCCATTGGAAACCCGAATGGCTTGCATTATAATATAGACAAAGGCCAATATCAGGAGCGTTTTTAGAAGCTGCATCAGCAGGATGATTTTGGGAAGCATCGCCAATTCGTGGGGTTTGAGCTGCGCATGGCGTGAAGGTCGTGCAACGATAAATAGGTTGATGGCGGTGAGTCCCAGAAATAAAAATGTGCCTACAACCGGCAGCGCCCAAATGGCGGCTTTGCCACTGTAGTCGTCGGGCAGGCCGTTCATTCCAAAGTGTGTGGGTATTTGTTCGGGAAGCCGACTGTACCAAAGTGCCGGGATAAGTATCAGAACAGCCAGCGCCAGCCAGCCGATGATTTCGAGAATTTTGGCTGTAGCCGAATAACGAATCCTTTCGTTCATGACATTTTTTGCGCAAAGCTATTGTTTTCTAAATAGTTTAAAGACATGGCTCCAGGTTCCTGTTTCAAACCCCATTTTATTTTAAAATGATTCAGCCTGTTCCCGTGGCTACCGCCGGCTATCTTACGATAAGCTTTTGCGTGCCGTGGCCGTTGGTGGAAGTGTGCTGTAGCAAATAAACACCCGGCTGCAAATGGAATTCACTTAGGCTGATGCATACCGACTCACCGTTTTGGAGGTGTCCGCCGTAAAGTTCGGCAACTTGTCGCCCGGAAATATCCAGCAGCACAAAATGATAGATGCCTGCTTTGTGAGCGCGGAGCGTCAGGTTATCAGCAACCGGATTGGGTGTGGCTTCTACCAAGTAGTCATTATTATTCGATTTGACAATCGAGGTTTCCAGTGCTTCGAAAGTAAGTGTTTTTGTGGCGGCAATGCGGTCGTAGCCGGTAACTTTGAACGGGATTTCGTAAGTGGTGGCTTCGGGAGCCACGGGTATGCCGCTGAAAAGTCCGCCGCTGGTGATTTCCATACCTGCCGGGAACGGGTTGCTTTGTATTAATGCAGCATAATTGTCGGGAATGGTCACTAGTCCGGCTACCGAGGCAATCAGGAAGCTGTTGCCGTCGCCTGCTGAAACTCCGGCGCTCCAGTCGGTGGCAGGAGTGATGCCATTATTGTAAAAGAAATAAATCCTGCCGTCCGGATATAAGGTGACCGCAACATCCACATCAAAAGCGGGCATATCAAATTTCGACATCTTCCAGCGGATAGTCATAGAAGTTTCGTCGCCTTCGTAGAAGATGCCGTCGCCTTGGGTCGGGTACATCATCAGGTCGGCGCAATAGGCGGTGATGCACTTGTTGCCGATGATGGCGCCGTCGTCGCGCACGTAGCCAAAGTTGCCGTCGAAAGTGATGGCGCCGTCGGTGAGAATGGTAAGTTCGTTGTAAGTTTCGCCATAAAACATAAAGTCGAAGGGCAGCGGGAGCATGGCATAGCCGTCGTCGTCGTTGGTTGGCGTGAGTTCATTTGCGGTGATGGCCGGGAAAAGATCACTAACGGCCTCTTCGTGGTATGCCATGTTGAGCGACCACGCGTAAGGGGGCGTTCCGCCAGCGGCATCCAGTTGTGTAGCGTAGGGAAAGTTGATGGCGGCGTCGGGAAGTTCCGTAGTGGTGATGGCAACTTTATCAAAATCGATGGTAGCATTTGTCCAGATCAGGGTGGTGTCGCTGTTGGCGATGGTCACATTTTGCATGTCGCTGATGGTTTCCTGTTGGCCATTGTTGTAATCGATCACCGACATACTGACGATTTCGCCTTGCCCCTGCTGATAGGGATCCTGTTCTATTATTTGCAAAAATATGCGCGACTCCTGGCCGGGTTCCGCCCACGAGAGCAGGTCGGTGATGTCGAGGCCTATCTCGATGGTTTTGTCGCTGTTGCTGTTTCCCCCCTGCATATAAAAATTGCCACCCTGGTAATTGAATAAGGGGAACGAGCGTACATGCTCCGGCTTGGTAGCTTCGGGATCGGTGGCGATGCCGGCCATAATTTTTATCTTGTTGCGGGAGGTATGTTTGACGGTAGTTTTGATAGTGAGCAGCGGCTCGCCGTCGGGTTTGGCTTGCAGCAGGTGCACCATGTTGGCCCAGATGCCGCCTTGTTCCATTGGGTCGGCCAGCAGTTTGTACATCACATAGGCTTTTCCCTGAAAGCCCCAGCCGGCGCCCCACGAATTGGCCATTATCAAGCCGCCTATTTCGCAGTCGCGCACATCCACTGCTCCATCGCCGTTGATGTCGATGTCGTCGGTATATTGGCCATCGTTGTTGAAGTCGAAAACAATTTCATCGTCGTAACCCACAAAAGTCATGGCATGATCGGAGGTAGGCCCCCAGGAGGTGACAACGGTTTTTCCGGCGTTGTGTGTTCCGTAGGGCAGATTGGTAATGGTAGCCGCACCGATGCCGGCGCCGAAGTTGGCCAGTCCGCCGGGAAGTGTACCGCCGTCGCGTGAGTAAAGCCACTGCTTAAGTGTTTCGATGCCCTCCCAGGTGGTGACGTCGATGGTGTAGAAATCGAGGATGCGGTTGTACATGGCATTTTCGTAGAGATCGTATCCGCTCATCCAGCGCGACTCGCCGCCATACGACATGCCGCCGTAATCGTAAACGCTCGGGCAGCCAGCTTCGCGCACGATGATCCAGCCGTCGAAATACCAGGAGCCGTTGCCCACGCCGCCATTGAGGAAGTTCCAGGCGAAATGGGTGGGATATTGATTTTGGGTGATATTGGCAGGAATCTGCCGGGCGTAATCTATTTCGTAAGTAAAATTATAACCTATGCCGCTTGCCTGTCCGCAGGAGCCGCCACTTTGGTTGAAGATGGGGCGGAACCACACGTTGCTGGTGTTGTCCACTTCGGTGGGCAGTGATTGTGTGCCGTCCTGATGAGGTGCTGTCCATTGCGGAATTTTAGAAAGCATTTCATAATCGGCGGTGGTAAGCTCACGAAGGCCGCCCACGTACCAGGGATCGCCATCGGGGTCGGGGTTGATATTGCGTACCTGGGCACCGGCAACGATAGTCAGCAGAATGAAGGCGAAGAGTAGAAAGTACTTTTTCATAATTTGATATTGATATTAAAAAGAAAGGAAAGTTTTGAAAACTGACGGCTAAAGTACATTAGTTTTTTTTAAATGGATTTTTTGTGGGAGGGATTTTTTGAAGAAGCGGCGCGCCATGTGCGTGGTGCGTGGCTTACGATGAGGTTTGGACGAGGCTGTGCTTCCTCCATTTTACTTTTACAGATTTTTCCTGTCGGGATAAAATTCCAAGTTCCAAATTCCAAATCACAAATAAATTCCAAATCACAAATAAATTCCAAATCACAAATAAATCCCAAATGACAAATAAATTCCAAATTTCAAAACTCAAACCACGGAGCAGTTTGGTTATTGAAATTTGATTATTGAGATTTATTTGGAGCTTGTTTTATTGTCTTTTGGAATTTATTTGAAGCTTGCGCTAGAAATTCCAAATTCCACATCTCCGGTCGCCGGCGCACAAGCCACTGCTGCTGCTTGTGCGTTGGCGTTCTCCCCCTTAAGGGGGAGTTAGAGGGGGTCTGAGAGAAATTCCA
>SABY01000273.1 GCA_009928785.1 Clostridia bacterium
CTGCCGGCAAGGCAGGGGATGAGGTCTTTTGCGGTAATTCGCTTCATTAGCGGAAATTAGCGGATAGCTTTAAGAATCCACGAATTGCACGAATTAAGCTAATTTACACGAATTCGTGGATGTTCTTTTGTTCGTTTTAGTCTCTCAACCCTGCATCACCCATTCCTGGGGTCTTCCACCACCGGCAGGCGCGCCATCTTTTGCACTACCAGGCTGGGAAATCCAAACTCCTCCTCCACTCTCCCCAGGATAAGATACACGCCATAGCCCTGAAAGTTGTAATTCTTCAGTGAATTGGGGAAATGAGTAGTCTCGAAAAATTCGCCTTCGTCGTCAATGAAAGTGCCAAAGTGCATGATCTCACCACGGACGGTTTTTACATATTTCCGTGTAACCAACTGACCGAGCATGCGCACAGTTTTCCCGACGTGGATCAGCATCTCACGGGCTTTTATCTCGCCCCGGAAATTGGTTTTTAATAAATCAAAATAGGTGATGGTGACGGGAAACACGATGAGTTCTATTTCGTCGTAAGCATCTTCTACGCTGCTGTGGTCGAGCTGTGGCAACGTAAACTGCTTGCCGCTTATTTTGAAAAGCGTGTTTTGGATGACTTCATTTTTTCGTTTGCCAAAAAAAAGATGTGCCTCCCACAGCAGACGGCTCTTGGTGTTGCCGGTAAAGCGCAAGG
Source organism: Clostridia bacterium (assembly GCA_009928785.1). GTDB lineage: Bacteria > Bacteroidota > Bacteroidia > Bacteroidales > 4484-276 > SABY01. The sequence goes on from SABY01000273.1 coordinate 692, forward strand.
CTCCGGTGCGTATGAGCAAAATCATCTGCTCGATGCCGGGATGCACGCGTGTAACGAAATCTTCCAGATCGGCATACACACCATGGATGCGGCGCTCCTCGACGATACGCAGCGCCAGCTTTTGCTCCAGGTTTTGGATGTGGATAAATCCAACAAAAATTTCATTGTCATAAATAGTCGTCTTGTACTCGCTGCGGTTGACGCATGGCAGCGCGATGGCTGCGCCGCAGCGGCGCGCTTCATTAAAGTAAACCCATGTGTTGTAATATCCGCCAAAGTTGTTGATTACCGCGGTCATAAATTCCAACGGAAAGTGTGCCTTGAGGTAGAGGCTCTGAAAGCTTTCGACGGCGTAGGATGCCGAGTGTGCTTTAGAGAAAGCATATCCGGCAAACGATTCCACCTGGCGCCATACCTCTTTGGTGGTGGCTTCGGGGCGCCCAAGTTGCAGCGACTTCTCGAAAAAGCGTTCTACAATCCGCTGAAACTCCTCTTTGCCACGCATTTTACCACTCATGGCGCGGCGCAGCACATCCGACTCAGCCAAATCGAGGCCGGCATAGTGATGACACACTTTAAGCACATCTTCCTGATACACCATTACGCCGAAGGTTTCGCGCAGTTGCTCTTCCATCACCGGATGGAAATATGTAAAATCGTTGGGATGATGAAACCGGTGAATGTATTCGCGCATCATGCCCGAGCGCGCCACGCCGGGACGCACTATGGAACTTGCTGCCACCAGCGTGAGGTAGTTGTCGCAGCGCAGCTTGGTGAGCAGCGAGCGCATGGCCGGACTTTCGATGTAAAAGCATCCGATGGTCTCGGCGCGTTTGAGCTGCGCTTTTACCTGCGCATCTTTTTTAAACTTGGGTATGTTGTGCACGTCCACCTCCAGGCCGCGGTTGCGACGGATGATGTCGGCACATTCTTTAATATGGCCGATGCCGCGCTGGCTCAGGATGTCCATCTTTTCGAACCCAAGCGCTTCGGCCACGTACATGTCCCATTGTGTGGTGGGAAAACCTTTGGGCGGCATGTCGAGCGCGGTGTAGCTGGTGATGGGTTCTTCGGAGATGAGTACCCCGCCGGCGTGGATGCTCCGTAGGTTTGGGAAATCGGTCATGCGGGCAGCTATCTGCAACACCTGTGCCGTAACGCTGTCGTGCTGCTGCCTATGGCGTTCCGGAAAATCCACCAGCGCATCAATCTCTGCTTTGGGCAACCCGAAAGCTTTGCCTATTTCGCGGATGGGTGATTTGTCGCGGAAGGTAGAGATGGTTCCCATCAGCGCGGTATGCTCGCGGCCATAGCGTTTAAAAATATAGT
>SABY01000133.1 GCA_009928785.1 Clostridia bacterium
TCTTTTCGCGGGAATTAGCCTAATTCGCGGGAATTCGTGGATAAACAGGCTGTCCGCTAATTTTCACCTATTCAGCGAATTATCGCTAATTTCTTTTCGTGTTAATTGGCTCAATTCGTGTGAATTCGTGGTTTTTTATCTGAGATGTAAATTATCGGAATCTTAGGAAAAGATATTCTTGATTTTCTTTTTCAACTTTTTCATCACTCCTTCTCCATCGCCACCGATACCTTCGTTGCCGAGCAGATAACCTAAGGGTTCCATCACCGGGATGGCATCGAAGACTACCTTGAAAATTCCCGTTATCGGAATGGCAAGAATCATTCCGGCCACGCCCCAGACGGCTCCGCCCAGTATGACAATAATAATAATGACAATAGGATTCAACTCCACCTTTTTACCAATCACATAAGGCACCAGCAGGTTGTTTTCGAGAAATTGGGAAACTACAAAAACCGCAACTACTCCAATCAATGTCCCGATGCCACCACCTGAAACCAGGGCAAACAATAATGCGATGGCACCGCCTATTATATTTCCAAAGTAGGGAATGATGGAAAGCACGGCGGCAATGATGCCAACAAAAATAGCATACTGAACGCCAAGCAGTAAAAATCCAACAATGTAGAAAACGGAGAGTATTATTATTAAAATAAATCGTCCGGCCAGGTACCCTTTGGCCACGGTAATGGATTTAGCGATAATTTGATTGGTGCGTTCTTTTTGGTCATCCGAAACCATTCGCAGCAGCGACTTCCGGAGTTTATTGCGATAAAGCAATAAGAAGAAAACATATATAAACACCAGGATAAGTGTTCCCAAAAAACCAAAAAATGTCATAGCTGAACTGGCTGCGCCGGTGAGAATATTCCTTCCGGAGAAGGAGCCAAACGGGCTGGCCTGTGATGTGCTGGCAGAGGCTCCCTGCTGCTGGTTCGCCAGGGTGGTATCTTGCTTTGCGCTGTTGGTGCTGTCGGTATCACTTTGCAAAAACGAAGGCATGGTAAACATTTTGTCAAGCGAAAAACCTCCTTTTCGTTCCACATATTGAACGGCGCTATCGACCTTCGGCTCCAGTTTGTCGGTAATTTCATCCCAGTCGCCCACTACCAGGCTAACCTGAGCAGCCAAAACGAATACAAATCCCAGGGTTGCAATCATGAGCACCAGATCAGCAATAAATGAAGCCAATCCACGTCCCATTCCCCACTGCTCCAGCTTGCCGGCAACAGGCAGCACCACCATTGCCAGCAAAATGGCGATGACCAGTGGCGCCAGGAAACCCTGCGCAGCTACAAGTCCGAGAAAGGCAAAGTAGCAGCCTACAATGATGAGAAAAAGATACAAAAGAATTCGACCTGCTTTATTCATAAGTTTTTGTTTTTGTAACTATTAAGGGAGTTTGGGACTAATAAACAATATTCGGTGAAATTGTTTATTCGATCACAAATTTTCCATTTCCGCTGATGCGGGTTTCGCTATCATCAAACCTGAACAAATACATACCTTTCGCGAGATTTTCCTGCGGCAATGCAAATCGCGCGGCGCGGATGTGATCGTAATGCCGCACCAACTTTCCGTAAATATTAAAAACCGAGAAACTTCCATTGGTGACTTTTTCATCCGTCAGGATTTGTATTATGGCGCTTTCGCTAAATGGATTGGGCACCACTCTGATGGAGACTTCTTTAACCAGCGGTTCAGGCTCGGGCAGCGCCACCCAAAAGCTGTTCATTTCGCCGGGAGTTCCATGCAGCGGCGAAGCCATCCAGCTTTGGGCCAAAGCATTGTCGTAATGGGGCAAGATTAGCTCAAGCGTGGGGCCATTGCCGTCAGGCTCGACAGGCCACGGCGCTTCGTCGTCGTAGCGAACGGTGTCGATAAGTACGCCTTCATCGTTGTAAAGCCGCAGCAACTCGCCTCCGCCACTAAAACCAAAGCCGGTGTTGCCAACAAAATTTTCCACAGCAGGAAACTGCTGCATAAACAGCGTGCTATCTTCCACCAAAACAAGATATTCCTCACCGGGAATGTCGGTGCCGGCCGGGAAAACAAAACTGTGGCTGTCGTCCTCGTCTTTAAAAATCCATCCTCCCAGATTAAGTCCGTACGGATGTGGATTATAAAACTCCACCCAGTCGCCGGCATCAAAACCATCGGCAGAATTGTAATTGATTTCGTTGATCACCAGCGAATCGGCAAAAAGTTTTTCTACAAAATGGGCTGTCAGCATATCATTGGTCGAAAGCTGAAATGTTATGCTCTTGCTGATGCTGTCAGGGAATATCGAATGGTTGTTGAGTTGCCAGTGGTCGAAGCGATAATTTGGATTAAGTTCGAGTGCCTCCGCCACCATGTCGATACCGCCAAAATATTGTGCGTCAAACGGAAATTGCGTAAGCATAAGCGAGTTGAGCTGCACGCCTCCTACGCCGGCGGGCTGAGCCTGTACGGTAAACTCGTAAGGCCCCTCAAGGTTCCAGCATTCATCAAACCCCTGGGGAAGATAGTTGTGGCGGCTGGTGATAAAGTTGCGGATTTTCTGGACATTGTTTTTCCATTGCTGCACCGTTCCGCCCCACCTATCCACATGATGCTGAAACTCCGGCTCCATGAGTGCCTCAAGCGAATCGAGGTAACCGATCATGCTTTCGGGCCGGAAGGCGGTGTTGTATAAGTCGATGTAGCGCGAAATGTAATATTGGTTGAATTCCGGGTTAGCGCGCAGTTTGTTAAGTACGAGAATATGTTCCTCCGGGTCGTAGGGCAGCCCTTCCGGAAAACAAGGCGAAGTGGTGGGGCTAATGCCTGGCACTCCGGTGTAATTAATATAATGGGCAAAGGTGGCATCTTCGTCCCAAAGCACATAACCCCATTTTTGATGGCCGCCTTCGGGATTGGTACCTCGCCACCAGCCAACATTCCAGTTTATCCAGTCGCTGCACACCACAAAGCTATTGATATGCACATAATCTACCAGACTTTTGTAATCGAATCGTGAATCCACATATTCCCAATTTTCGTCAAGGGTAAGGTTCTGCGTTTTGATAAAATCATGCAGCGCGTTCCAGTCTTGCCAGGCGGCCTCACCGCCATATTCTGCCCAACTGCTGCCCCATAGCTTCAAATAATAGAGGTGGTACTTGTCCTGATCGTAATAATAATCGGTAAAGTCGTGGTCGCTCACCTTTTCGCGAAAGCCATAGATGCCCCAGTAGATACCATTAACATAAATAACTCCTTTTTCGCCTTTTCGTGTGTCGAGATGCATACCGTTGCGGGTAGCGGTGTTTTGCACAAAGAGGTCGCGCAGCAGCGCGCTGGTGTCGATGCCGGGATAGTTGTCGTCGCCGGCGGCACGCAGGATGATGCGCTGAAACTCGTCGCGGTCGGTAAGGCTGATGAGCTTTTCGCGGATGGCGTAGTTGTAGCCGCATTCGTCGCGCGAGATGTAGTCGATGCTGCGCTGGGGATGCACCCACGAATCCTGGCCGTGTTCGTTAAACTCTCCATAACCCACAGTGGTGCGCTGGCCTTGTTTATTAAAATATTCAAAAGTGCCAAAAGGTGTCAATCCCTGGTTTCCATTTAGCAGGTCGTCGAGTTGTGCCGCCGACAGCGACATTACGGCAAGGGTGTGGATTTCGTTAATAAAATAGGTATTGAAAGTCATCAGCCCGGGCAACACCGTGTTGTCGGCGCTGTAGGTGCGGGCTTTTAAAATAGTGGTTTCGGTAATAGAAATAGCTGAAGAATAAACCGCCGAACTACTGCTCACGTCGCTGCCGTCGATGGTATAACGAATGGTGCCATCAGGTTCTTCGGTAGAAAGTGTGACCTCGATTGGCTCATTATAAAAACCGGCCTCCACATCAATCGATGGTTTGAAGGTGTAGCGCACATAGGCATTAGCCGGGATATTTGAATTTTTGGGTGTAGGATTTATAAATAAAGCCCATGTTTCGCCGCCGTCGGTGGCACGGCCCCGCGAATGTTCCTTTTGTGTAATCTCAAGCTGAACCTGATCGATGATGGCTCCGAAAGGCCCGGAAAGCACGACATGCTCAGGCTCGTCCTTGGTTTGCGAAAGTTTAAAATTGGTATGGTAATGTCCGTTGGCATCAGCAACATTGCGCCCCGACGCCCACAGACGTATAAAACCGTTGGCCGGAATGGTGGTACCTGCCGGAAAAAGCCATTTGCCGGGATTGTCGATCTTGTCGCTGAGGCCATACCCGCTAAGGTTCACAGCCACCGAAGAGGTATTATACAGTTCTATCCAGTCCTCATACTTGCTGTAATTGTCAGCAAAACCACTGAGGTTGGAAACCGAATACTCGTTGATGACGACTTGCGCAGTGGAGGAGCCGCACCATAAGACACTGAAGGCAAAAAGCAGAAAGATAGTAAAGAGAGTTTTCATGCGTCAGGATGTTTGAGATTGAGCGGCCAAAGTAAGTTAATTCCTGACGTTATTTTTAAAAATTAAAAAAACTGACTTCCATTTCGCCTCTTGATTTATTATTATTTAACACCTAAATAATACTGATAAAGCCATGTAGAGAGCTACAATTACTATAATTTTGAGCTTCGTTTCTGATCGTTATTAGATTAATAAACCTAAATCTTACCATTATGAAAAAGTATTTTTACCCTCTCATTGTGCTTGCATGCACTATACTTACAAATGTTTTGCATGCTGGCGTTGTTCCGGAGCAGACCGCCCGGAATGTCGCTCAAAATTATTACCACCAACAATTTACTGTGGCTGCCCGGCCACAACAGCTTGATATTTCGCTGGCTGAAGTTCGGCAAATTGAATCGACCCCTGTGTATTACATTTACAATGTTGCCAGCCAGGGTTTTATCATCGTTTCAGCCAGTGATGCTACCATTCCGGTGCTGGCCTTTTCGGATGAAGGTACGTGGCTTATTGACGAAGCATGGCAGAAGGTGGGTTTTCGTGAGATGCTCGACAACTATGCCGATCAGATATTATTTGTGGAAAATCAAAAACTGGAAGCTACAGATGAAATCCGATTGGAGTGGCAAAAATGGGAAAAAACGCAAACTGACGGCGGCTCTCAACGAAGCGTAACGCCGTTACTTAGCACCACGTGGGGTCAACATTGTTATTACAACGAATTATGCCCAACTGACGCCTCGTCACCAACGGGATATTGCGGACATGTGCCGGTGGGTTGTAATGCGGTATCGATGGGACAAGTAATGCGTTACTGGGGTTTTCCTGTTACGGGAACCGGCTCCAATAGCTATAACATCGCGCCCTACGGAATCCAAAGCGCTAACTTCGGAACCGCCACCTACGATTACGCATCGATGCCCACAGCAATTGCAAGCTCTAACCTCGCTGTGGCTACATTGCTCTATCACTGTGGGGTGAGCATGGGCATGCAATATGGACCAACCGGCTCTTCGAGCCAATTCGATATCATGTACCATGCTTTGCTAAATAATTTCAATTTTTCTGACGAAGCCATCTGTGTAGCCAAATCGGTGTATAGCGATGCACAATGGGAAACCTTGCTACGTTCCGATCTTGACGAAGGCAAACCCGTAATATATCGCGGCACGGGAGAACAAGCGGGGCATGGTTGGGTGTGCGACGGCTACACAGGCACCAACTATTTCCACATGAACTGGGGCTGGGCTGGTGTAAATAATGGATATTTTTATCTTAATAATTTAAACCCCGGCACTTACAACCTGACAAACAACCAGGCAGCCATTTTTCATCTTAGTCCGGAAGATGTTAATATTGCTCCTCCCGTTAATTTGCAGGCACAGGTTGCCGGTAACAACGTTACGCTGTCGTGGTCGGCACCGCCGCAGCCTCAGTGGATACATTGGGACGAAGGCTTTACGTGGAGCTATTTTGCACTTTCAGGCACAAGTACCTACCGCATGGCTTTTAAATATACTCCTGCCGATTTGCAAAGTCTCGAAGGCATGTATCTCACGCGTTTTGCTGCCGATATGGGACAGGCCAGCGCCGGCTATCAGCTCAAAATATACAAAGGCGCCGCGGGAACCAATCTCATTTATTCGCAAACGCTCACAAATTTTGTTGCTCAAACATGGAACACTTTTGAACTTACCACACCGGTAGAAATTGATGCCGACAGCGATCTTTATATTTGCCTGCTGGTAACCAATGCCGACAACAACACGCTAACCGCTGGTCTTGACGACGGCCCCTCCGTAGCTGGACGTGGCGATCTGATTTCCTTTGACGGAGCCACCTGGACTAATCTGTCCGTCTTTGGCATCAACCGGAATTTTTCGATGCGTGCATTCGTAGATATGGCTCCGGATGGAAAAACCCTGTCAACAGGAAAATGGATTGAAGATCCCGTGGTATCCGCACCATCCGGGAAAATTGAAATAAAAATTATTCCTGCCACAGGTAATGCATTCGATAATGGGAAATCTTTGCTGGGTTATAATGTTTATCGCAACAATGCTAAAATAAATACCTCGCTGGTAACAGGGACTACTTTCGCCAATAACAATGTACCTTCGGGAAGCTACAGCTATCACGTCATTACGGTTTTCAATGGTGGCGAGTCGGCTGCTTCGGTGCCGGTGTATGTAAGTCCGGGGGCTTTGCTACAAAACTATCCGCTGGCGGCGGGATGGAACAGCATTTCATCGCATCTTGTTCCGGCATTTGCAGATTTAGCCACCATTTGCAATCCAATACAAAATGAGGTGGTAATGTTGAGTGGTCTCACGGGCTACTATTATCCCGAATATGGCATCAATACGCTGGGCGAGTGGAACATGAAGAAAGGTTATATGATAAAAGTGAGCAACGCCTGCACGCTTCCATTCAGCGGATTTACGAACACGAGTACGTCGATAGGTCTTACCACAGGCTGGAACCTGATTTCGGTATTATCGGCATGCCAGGTAAATACAGTCCAGCTTTTCAGCAATGTGCTCAGCAAGCTAATAATTTTACAGGAGGCTGCGGGAACAGGCGTTTACTGGCCGGAAAAAGGCGTGAACACTTTGCCGGTACTCACGCCGGGAAAATCCTATTTCGTAAAAATGTCTGCCGCGCGTACCATTGTGTTTCCGGCATGTAAGGAGTAATAGAAAGCACTTATTTTATTGGTGGAATTGAATTTCAAAACAACAGAGAGCAGTGTGTTCGATTTAATTCTTTAGCCATGAATGAATGGGCTACGAAGCCGGAGCAGCGCTCGCGTAGTGGGTTATTCAACCTTTATTTTTGCAAATCTGATCTCATCGAAAAAGGTATCGTTTTTAAAAATTGATTTTCTAAAAATACCCTCTTTCTCAAATCCACATTTCTCAAGTACCCGCTGGGAAGCTTTGTTGAATTCAAAAATACCGGTAAAGATGCGCATGATGTCCAGGTGACGAAATCCCCATTCGGTAATGAGGTGAACGGCTTGGGTAGTAATTCCCTGGTTCCAAAAAGGTTGGCCGATAAAGTAGCCTATTTCAGCGCTCTTGCGGTAAACATCGACACCGGGCGATAAGCTGATATTACCCACATAGTCGCCACGATACTGGATTGCGAAAAAAGTAACAGGGTTTTGAGAATCGACCATTTTCTTGAAATTCTTTGCATCCTCCATCGTAAAGGGATTGGGGAAAGCATCGGTTAGGTTGATACTCACTTTGTCGTTATTAGCATAAGCGCACATTTTTTCCAAATCAGCATCCAGCAGATTCCGCAGCACTACGTCACCATCTGCGGCAATTATATGTTTTTGCGTTTCTGTCATTTAACTTCCAGACGGTCGAGCATTTGTTTCATTTCGGCTATTTCCCGTTCCTGTGCCTGGATAATTTCATGGGCCAGTTTGCGCACTTCGGGGTCTTTTAGGTTAGCCCGGTTACTGGTGAGAATGGCAATGGAATGGTGTGGTATCATGGCCTTCATCCACCGCACGTCGCTGATGGGTTCCTGCTGACGCACCAGGTAGGTGGAGGCTCCCATGAGTAGCACACTTAAAATTATGATGGCGCCATTCTTTATCTTATTGCGATACATTGCTTTCATAAATAAAAGCATGATAATGGCCATTGCCGACACTCCGATAAATGTCATGTACATGCGCGTCCAGCTAAAGTACACATGATCCCAGGCGTAGGTGTTGAAATACATGGTAATGTACATGGCTATGGCCGAACAGGTGATCATGAGAATAAAGATGAAGTAGTTTGACTTTTTCATAAATGATTTTATTGGTGTCAAAAGCTAACAATTCAGTATGCGAAAGGTTGAAATGGTGCAAAATCGTGATGCGCTAAAAAACACACCTCTTTCCCACTTTTATTCCTCCACAACAGTTTCATTGAGATGCTCTTTCGCCGTGGCAGCCTCTTTTTGCCGAAAGCGAAACAGGCGGTTAACGGTGCGGAAAGCAAGCAGCGTTACTAAGGGCATTAGCTCGAGCGGGAAAACCTGCGGCATACGTGTCCAGTTGATGATCATAAAAGAGAGCGGCACCAGATAAATAATAAGCCAGATGCGTGTGAGCAACTTACGGCGGGTGGCAATGCTCCAAACCACGAGCACATTGAGCGGGTTGGCCCAAAGCAGGTTCAAATTGACCAACAATGGAATGTGACGGCTCCAAAGCCATAGCGCCAGCAACAAAAGTCCGAGGGCAGCGGAGGTTGCATAAAGCGTTATATCGATGATATCGCTGCGGCGGGATGAAGATTTCATGATAAAAACATCGGCAACCATCAGCAAAAGCAATGCCCACAACAATATCATCGGCACGTTGGGTTCCAGGGGAGCCGGCGGCGTGAAGGTTCCTTCAAAAACGCTTTGCGGCAGTGTGGCCACACCTACACCGGCAGCGACGTGCATCAGGTTTTCGGGCAGGAAGGTGCTTTGCAGCAATGTCATCGGTTGGTCGGCAAAGGGTCCTAGCAATAGATTTATCCCAACATTCAACCATTCGTACCCTGCAATATAAGGCTTGAGTGCTTTGCGCCAGGTGATGGCGGCGGCTTGCAGCAAGGTATCGGGCACCGAACCGGATTTGGAATAATACAGCACCAGATCAAAAACGCGCGTAGAGCAGTTGTTGGTAAAAAAGTCATAGAGATAGTCGCGGTTTTCCGGAAGCAGCAAGGTTTGTAACGAATCAGCCATGAGCTGCAATTCCACCTGATCGACCAGCAGTTGCTGTTCAAAAACCCAACGGTTGTCGGCGATATATTCGGCCATGTAATCCTGGTAGGTAGTGCGGGTAAGTTGGTAATAAAGCGTTCCCGCAAGAAATTTAAGGTAAAAGCCATCGGTATCTTCATCGAAAGTGCCGAAGTTGTAAACGTGGTCAGCACCTGATTGCGCATCGCGCACACGCAAGGCGGTGTGGCCGAACAGCGCATAAATTTGCGGGCCGGGGCCGCTGGTGAGTATCGAAACTTCGAGGGTTGATTTTGCTTGCGCTAATGTAGATTTTGATGAAAATGCAATAATGACCAGGGAGAATGCGCAGAGCATTAACATCCTTAGCCATCCCACAGAAGTAGATTTAGATTTATTGCTCATTGCGCCTTACCACAGCATAAAAATCGTTGTCGATCGGCAGGTAACCCATTTCGTAGCAAAAGTAATACACGCGTCCTGTCTTGGTGGTATAGATGTTAGTAAAATAATCGAAAACAAAGCCCTGCTTCGTGAGCATATCTTTGTGCACTGTATGTTTATCGCCGGGCACCAGGTCGCTGAGTATTTGGCGGTTGCGCCGAAGGATGGCATTGACGCGGCGCATGTAGTTGGTGGTGGTGCGGTTTTGCTTGTTGTTCCAGGCATTACGGCACATGTCGCTGCAAAACTTCTTGTCGGTGCGTCCTACAATAGGTTCTCCACATTCAGGGCAGGTGCGCTGTTCGGTTTCAGGATTGGTTTCTGACATCATCAGTATTTTTATTAATACTCTACAAATGTAGATAAATTCCAAATTCCAAATTCCAAATGACAAATAAATTCCAAATTCCAAAACTCAAACCCCGGAGAAGTTTGGTTATTGAAATTTGATTATTGAGATTTATTTGGAGCTAGATTTATTGATTTTTGGAGCTTGTACTTAGAAATTCCAAATTCCACATCTCCGGTCGCCGGCGCACAAGCCACTGCTGCTGCTTGTGCGTTGGCGTTCTCTCCGTCGGCTGACGGAGGAGTTAGAGGAGGTCTGAGAGAAATTCCAAAACTCAAACCACGTAGCAGTTTGGTTATTGAAATTTGATTATTGAGATTTATTTGGAAATTGATTTATTGATTTTTGGAACTTCTACTAAAATCCCAAATCTAAAATCCCAAATCTAAAATCCCAAATCTAAAATCCCAAATCTAAAATCCCAAATCCCAAATAAATTCCAAATTCCAAAACTCAAACCACGGAGCAGTTTGGTTATTGAATTTTGGCTATTGAGAT
>SABY01000020.1 GCA_009928785.1 Clostridia bacterium
AGCTACCTACCGCCACAAAAAACAATCGGGCGGCTCCGGCCAGTTTGGCGAGGTGCACATGATGATAGAACCCTACACCGAAGGCATGACTTTTACCAGTGAGTTCCCGGTGCGTGGTACCGACGAGGTGAAACTCGACTGGGGTGGCAAGCTGCTGATGATCAACAGCATCGTGGGCGGCGCCATCGACGCACGCTTTTTGCCGGCCATTATGAAAGGTCTGATGGAAAAAATGGAAAACGGCCCGCTCACAGGCTCTTATGCCCGCGACATCGTAGTTTATATTTATGATGGTAAGATGCACCCGGTGGATTCCAACGAGATTTCTTTTAAACTTGCTTCTCGCAATGCTTTCCGCGAAGCCTTTAAGAACGCAGGCCCCAAAATCCTTGAACCGATTTATGATGTAGAAGTTACCGTTCCCGAAGAAAAGATGGGCGACGTAATGACCGACCTCCAGGGACGCCGCTCGGTGATTATGGGCATGGACAGCGAAGGCAACTATCAGAAGATAAAAGCCCGCGTGCCACTGGCCGAGATGAACCGCTACTCTACTTCACTTAGCTCCATCACTTCAGGCCGCGCTATATACTCACTCAAATTTGCCGAATACGCACAGGTGCCCGGCGACGTACAAACCCAGTTGCTCAAAGAATACGAAGAGCAACAGGCTGACGAAGATTAGCATTATCATTTTATCAATAAAAAAACCCGGCTCCACCAAGCCGGGTTTTTTTTAAATCAGAACTTCGGATCTTACGGAAAGAAAAACCACAAAGACACCATGACACGGAGGAGAAATTAAAGCCATCATCAACTATCTGTTTTCACTTGGTCTTTCTGCTTTTCCTCTGTGCCTTCGTGCCTCTGTGGTGAAAGATGTCTTGTTCGTACCCTGTGCCTTCTCTGCGTTCTCTGTGGTTTATTTCATCCAAACTTAGTATTTATCCCTCAGGGTTTCCACCCCATCCCAGTCGTGCGGCAGGCCAAAGTCGATGATGTTGCGGCAGCGGGCGACGTACAAATCGGCAGCACGATCGTCGGGGTTGCGTTTGTAAATATTGGCAAACAGCTCCAATGCAGGATCGAACTGTTTGTTTTTATAATGCTGCAGGGCTTTCCCGAAATCAGCTTTTGATTCCATTTTCAGCTTTCTTATCACCTGACTTTCGCCATCAAGAATTTCGAAAATGTAAACAGCTTCTTTTTTACCTTTTACCTTCACCACATCCAAAAAACGATAATTGTAGCGGCTGGGGTCTTCAATTTTTATTAAGGTTTCCTGCGAGATGATGATGCCGGTGCCGTACATTTTGGTAAGTCCTTCGATACGCGAGGCCAGATTTACGGCATCCGACACCACGGTTCCATCCATGCGGCCATGCCCGCCTACCACACCAAGCATGAGCTTTCCGGTATGTATTCCGATGCCGCTGTTGATCGTATTTTTCCCTTCAAGTTTTTGTTGCAGATTGAAATCGGCAAGGGCGGCACGCATCTCGATGGCGGCATCTATGGCATTTTCGACGTTGCCCACGAAAAGCGCCATGATGGAATCGCCGATGTATTTGTCGATGAAGCCGTGGTTGCGTGCAATAAGCGGCTCCATCACACTAAGATATTCATTAAGAAAATCGAATGTGGCCTTGGGCGTCATCTCTTCCGATAGCGAGGTAAAGTCGCGGATATCAGTAAAAAGCACCGACATCTCTTTTTGCACCTGGTCGCCAAGTTGCACTTCGGTGATGCTTTCTTTGCCAAGAAAATCCAAAAACTGACGGGGCACAAAACGGTAGTATGCCTTGTTCATTTTTTCGATATTGGCAATGTAGCTTTCGATTTCACCCGACATAAGGTTGAAGCGTTCGGCCAGCTCGCCAATCTCGTCATTGCTGCGCACTACGGTATAGTTGATCGATTTTCCCTGCCCGGTACGTTGCATGTTGTACATAAGTTCCCTTACGGGATAAACAATTCCCAGCGTAGTCCATTTCACAAACATCAGTATATAAATCAGCGACACAAAGATGCCCACGCCGATACCAAAAAACATTACCAGTCCGTCGATGACATTTACAAAAAAGAAGCCCCCAAGTTCCGACATGGGATCGGGATTATCTACGATGCGCTGAACCAACGGGCTGTAGCCTCCAAAAAGTATTTGCAACTGGTCGCTGCTTAGGGTGGTGAGGCCCAGTTGATCGATACGTGAAAGGCTCATGATAAGATACACCATTACAATGGACAAGGGCAGCAGGGTGGTCATGGCGCTCGATACCCAGAAGCGGTTGCGGATTCTGCCGGCATTCATTTTAAAAATCCGGCGCCGAAGCTCTTCCGGCGTAAACAGGTAGTCGAGGTATTTGATATGCACCCGGTGCTTCTGCCAGAAATAAACAAATAAAACCGTCAGCAGCGATGAAAACAGAGAGATGATCAAAAAGCGGCTAAACATAGGAGTAGGCTCGGTGGCTTGCATAGCCAAAATCAACATGTATAACATAGACACCACCAAAGCCAGGCCCACAATTCCGGCGTTGATCCAGGGTGACAGCAGCAGATATTTTTTACAAAATGTAAACAGCCTGTCGGAAATGGGGCGGCCTTTGCGCAATCGCCGGAAATAGCGCTTGAAGGGAAAATTGAAAATAAAACCTGCCAGAATTGCAAATGTCAACGCATAGGTCATCAAGAAATCGAATGAGCGCGAAATCATTTCATTTTGCGTGTCGATGACAATTCGTTCTTCCAGCCCGGAAGCATTAATGGAATCGGCCGCTATGGCAGGCTGTGCCGATAGTGCCGGGAGCTTAATAGCTGTATCGGGAAGAGCCGGAGGTTCAACAACACTAATTTGAACAATACCATCGGTCAAATTAAGACTACCACTTTTCTCGATGATCTTGGGGAGATTCTGCAACAGCAGCAACCCTGCAAAAGGCATAACCAGCAACAGGTACATCAGCACGGAAACACTATAGATGCGGAAACCAAAATAAACCGGAACTTTTGTATTGTTTGCCATAGATTTCATTCGGTATTAAATGTTTTACAAAACGTCAGGCATTTTTGCCGCAGCCGAGCAGGCAGCTTTTTATTTTAAAAATGAGTTCGTCGCTGCGGATGGGCTTGGCAATGTATTCGTCGCAGCCAACAGAAAAAGCTTTTTGCCGCTCGCCGGACAACACAAACGCCGTTTGAGCGATAACTGTTATGCTGCTTTTCATTTTTTTGATCTCCCGTGTGGCATCATATCCGTTGATGCCAGGCAGATGAACATCCATTAGCACCAGATCGATGTTGTCGTCATTAGCGCACATACTGATGGCTTGGGTGCCGGTAGTGGCGTGAAGAATGCGCGCTTTGGTTTTTTGCAGTGCCTTTTCCAAAAATTTGTAGTTGGCCTCTATATCTTCTACTACCAGTATGCTGCGATAGCTCCAATCGACTTCGCAGGTAGCGGGATCAAATACTGTATTCATAATGTGTCAGGTTTATTTAGTTGTGACTAAGCGATGCGTATGATGTGTATTAACGACTCAATTTTTTGCCACCCATTACAAGGTATCTAAAAAAAATTGTAAAACAAAAATACAATTAAAACCATAGCTACAAAATGGAGGCTTGTCGAAGCCACGATTGTTGACTTCCGCCGTGGTATTGATAAAACCTATCTTTGCCGCCATTTTATTTTTTTAAAAAAATCAATGACCAAAAAGATAGAAAACCCGTGCCTTTCGATATGTCGCTATGACGACGACAATGTTTGCATTGGATGTCGGCGGAGCAAACAGGAGGCTACCACCTGGTGGCGGATGACCGAAGAAGAAAAGCAGCAGGTAATCGAAAACATAAAAACACGGCAAAAACAATCTGGCAGCAACTACGATCACTATGTGTGAGAAAGACTGTGGGAAGAAAGAAATCATTCGGCTAAAGGGATCAAGAATTTGAGATGTTACCATCCCATCGAAAACCAACCTCTGGTTGGCTAAGGAGCTGCTCGATGACTACCGGAAAATGTTGGTATTCCAGCGTATGAATGCGCTGTGCGAGCGTTTCGGCGGTATCATCCGGCAGCACCGGGCAGCGCGCCTGAAAAAGTATTTCGCCACAATCGTACTGTTCGTCCACTCGATGTATGGTTATGCCGCTCTCTGCTTCAGCGGCATCTATCACCGCCTGATGCACCCGGCTGCCATACATGTTTTTTCCGCCATAGCCCGGCAGCAATGCAGGATGTATGTTGATAATCTTATTGGGGAAAGCCTTTAATAATGCTACCGGCACAAGCCATAAGAATCCCGCCAGAACCACCAGAGAAATGCCACGGCTTTGCAACAAAGCAGCAATTCCATTGGCGTCGGCCAGCTCTTCGCGCGTAAATACTTTGGTGGGAATGTTCAGCACCTCGGCGCGCTTAAGCACGTAAGCATCGGCACTATTACTCAGTATCATATCCACGCTAATGGAAGGATGCGAGGCAAAATAGCGGGCAATGCACTCGGCATTGGTTCCGCTACCCGAAGCAAGAATGGCAATCTTTTTCATCTCATCAAAAATCTTTAAACTGTGTTCAAAGAAACGCATTTTTCAGGCTTTTGCATCTATTATCTTACCTTGCTGATCTGTTAACGCTATCGATACTGAATGTTAAGAACTTGCTAATCACACACTTTAAAAATCTTAGAAAAAAACCCTGCGAAAAAATCATTTGGTCAGTAAATAGAAATGTATTTCCTTTGCGCCCTGTTTAACTTAAATTTTTAAATTATGTCAGATATTGCATCAAGAGTAAAATCGATTATCGTTGATAAACTTGGAGTTGACGAAAACGAAGTAACACCCGAAGCCAGCTTCACCAACGATTTGGGCGCTGATTCACTCGACACTGTTGAGTTGATCATGGAATTTGAAAAAGAATTCAACATTGCCATCCCCGACGACCAGGCCGAAAAAATCGGAACCGTTGGCGACGCCATCAAATACATCGAAGACAACACAAAATAATCTTCACTCCTATTATGAACTTAAAACGAGTAGTTATAACAGGGTTGGGTGCCATTACCCCGTTAGGCAGTACTGTTGAACCTTTTTGGAACAGTTTGCTCAACGGCGTTAGCGGTGCTGCTGATATTACCCGTTTTGATGCTTCAAAATATAAAACGCATTTTGCCTGTGAGATCAAGGGCTACGAGGCTACCAATTACTTCGACCGCAAGGAAGCCCGCAAGATTGATCCTTATGCACAATACGCCATGATAGCTGCCGATGAGGCAGTGAAAGACGCGGGCTTCAACCTGGAGACCACCGATCTGAATCGCGTAGGTGTGATAATGGCAACAGGCATTGGTGGCTTTACCACCTTTTTGTATGATGCAGCAGAATTTGGGCGCAACGAGGACAATCCCCGTTTCAATCCTTTTTTCATTCCTAAAATTATTGGCGACATAGCTGCCGGGCACATCTCGATGAAATATGGTTTCAGAGGCCCCAACTACGCCACTACTTCCGCCTGTGCTTCGGCAGGGCACGCCCTGATAGATGCTTATCATTATATCAAATTAGGCAAAAGCGACATCATCCTGTCGGGTGGTTCGGAAGCAGGCATCAATCCTGCCGGTATCGGTGGGTTTAATGCTATGCACGCCATTTCTACCCGCAACGACGATCCCAAAACAGCTTCGCGTCCCTTCGATTTGGATCGCGATGGTTTTGTGTTGGGCGAAGGTTCTGGTGTTATTGTTCTCGAAGAATACGAGCACGCCGTGAAGCGTGGCGCAAAAATCTACGCCGAGTTGGTAGGAGTGGGCAGTACCGCCGATGCACACCACATCACGGCTCCGCATCCCGACGGACTGGGTGCTATGATGGCCATGAAGCTGGCCGTTGAAGAGGCCGGAATGCAACTAACGGATGTGGATCACATCAATACCCACGGTACCTCTACACCGGTTGGCGACATCGCCGAACCCAAAGCTATTGTCAGCCTTTTTGGCGAACATGCCTACAACATCAACCTTAACAGCACCAAGTCGATGCACGGCCACTTGCTGGGTGCCGCTGCGGCTGTCGAAATGGTGGCTGTAGTACTCTCCATCCAAAACGATATTATTCCGCCAACCATCAACCACTTTACCGACGATCCTGACATCGACAACCGCCTTAACTTTACTTTCCACAAGGCGCAAAAAAGAGTGGTCAATCTGGCGCTTTCCAACTCCTTTGGCTTTGGCGGACACAACACATCGCTTGCAGTGAAAAAATTTAAAGGATAATCTTGTTTTGGCTTTGAAGCTGTATAACCGTCTGAAAGGTTACTTTTCCTCTGACCGACAATTTATTTTTTCCATACGAAACATTTTCGGGTTCTGTCCCGGAAATGTTTCTTTGTATAAATTGGCTTTTTTGCATCGCAGCGTGGCCGTGCACACCAATGGACACAAGGTAAGCAACGAGCGCCTCGAGTACCTGGGCGATGCTGTGCTCAGCTCGGTAGTAGCCGATTATCTCTTCAAAAAATTTCCTTACAAAGACGAAGGTTTCCTTACGGAGATGCGCAGCAAAATCGTGAGCCGCGAACAACTCAATAAGCTATCGCGCAAGCTGGGGCTTGATGAATTTATACAATCAAATCAAGATTCCCGCAACGTATTTCGCTCGATGAATGGTGATGCTTTCGAGGCTTTTATCGGCGCCATGTACCTGGATCGTGGCTACAATTTTACTCGTCGCATCATCGTGAGCCGCATCATCAAAGTGCATTTTGATGTGGAGGAGCTGGTAAATACTGAAGCAAATTTTAAAAGCAAACTCCTCGAATGGTCGCAAAAGGAGCACCGGAGTCTGTCGTTTAATGTAGTAACGGAGGTAGGCTCCGGCAATTCGCGCCAGTATCTGGTGGAGGTAACTGTAAATGGTGAAGTATGCGCCACCGGCCAGGACTTCTCGATAAAAGGCGCCGAAAAAATTGCCGCCGAAAAAGCATATCACATCTTGCAGCCGGAGTAAAGGCAGGGCGCATAGCGCGAGGTGCTGACCGCACAGGGAATTGCTGATTGCCGCCTGCCGCCGGAAACTGCCATCCAATAACCAAAGGTCTAAATAGTTACAATATTTCTTTAGTAGAAACTTGTATTGGCGACAATGTGAATTACGATAAGAGAACTGCAACTCGCTGAAAAACAATTAACAGGTCAGGAGTTCTCAAACTGAGAGCTGCCTTCTTTGGACTGCCTTCTTTGGACTGCCTACTGTGGACTGCCTACTGGGGACTGCCGACTGAGAATTACCTACTGTGGACTGCCGACTGAGAACTGCCTTCTGTGGACTGCCGACTGAGAACTGCCTACTGTGGACTGCCTACTGTGTACTTCTCCTGAGAACTGCCGCCTTCAACTATTTATTACCTGCTTCTTCTCAAAACCCTATCTACTCATTGCTTTCTTTCAAGTCGCTCACGCAAAGCCGCTGTCTGCTTCTCGTAGCCAGGTTTCCCCAGCAGGGCAAACATATTTACTTTGTAAGCCTCTACTCCGGGCTGATCGAACGGATTTACGCCAAGTAAATATCCGCTGAGTGCGCAGGCAAACTCATAAAAATAAATCAACTGACCGAGATAGTATTCGTTAATTTTGGGGATGGTGATGGTCAGATTAGGCACACCACCATCGAGATGCGCCAGCATGGTGGCCGTTTGAGCTGTCTGGTTGATTGTATCCACATTCTTATCTGCCAGAAAGTTGAGTTGATCAAGGTTTTGCTCGTCGGAAGGAACTTTCAGATTGTTATTAAACGCTTCGACAGAAAGCACCGTTTCGAAAAGCAGGCGCTCGCCCTCTTGGATGTACTGCCCCATGGAGTGCAGATCGGTGGTATTGACCACGCCGGCCGGGAATATTCCTTTGCCTTCTTTGCCTTCGCTTTCGCCATAGAGCTGCTTCCACCACTCGGTGAAGTAATAAAGTTTGGGTTGATAATTCACCATGATCTCCACCTTTTTGCCCTGGCGATAAAGTAAGTTGCGGGCTGCTGCATACTTAGCAGCAGGGTTGTCGATCACTGAATCACCGGCAATCAGGTGGCTGCGCATATCCACGGCACCTTTCACCAGCTCGCGGATGTTGAAACCAGCCACAGCAATGGGCAAAAGGCCTACCGGCGTAAGCACCGAATATCGTCCACCAACATCATCAGGGACAACATAGGTAGGATATCCCTGCTCATCGGCCATCTGTTTTAATGCGCCCCGTTCTTTGTCGGTGGTGGCCACGATACGTTTACGCGCCTGATCAGTACCATATTTGTTTTCGAGATGTTCTTTCAGAATTCTGAAAGCCACGGCAGGCTCGGTGGTGGTTCCCGACTTGGAAATTATATTGATGGAATAATCGTACCGGTCGAGGAGCCGGAGCAATTCGGAGAGGTAGTCGCCCGATAGATTCTGACCAACATAAAGCACGACGGGCTTGTGGCGCTCTTCGCGCGTAAGCAGCATATCGAAGTTGTTTTTGAGGGCTTCGATCACAGCGCGGGCTCCCAGGTATGATCCGCCAATGCCTACTACCAACAGCAGTTCCGATATTTCGCTGTGATGCGTCGCTGTGGCCTCAATACGTTGTAGAAGTTTTTCATCAATTTGTTTGGGCAAATCCATCCATCCCAAAAAGTCGTTTCCTTTACCGGTTTTAGCAAGCAGCTTGCGATGCGCAGTCGTTATCTCCGCCTGCATAGTTGCGAGGGCAGCTCCATCGATTTGGTTGCCCTGAATGTCCACTTTTAGCATTTCCATATCTTTATCTTATCGTTGTGTTTCAAATCTTGTTTATCAGAAGTTCTTTTTCGGCAATCAAATAAAAAGTGCAGCCGGGGAGGCTGCACTAATAAACCAAAAACCAAAATTTATGAATCAGAAATCATTTCATACAAAAACATAAGTCGTTGATAATTATCATAATAATCATTGTGAATTTTCAACTCATGTCGTGATCGCAAAAATAAAATCTCATCACAGTATGGGCGGTTAAAGGAGGGTAACAAACGTTAAAGTTGGTTAAGCATTGATTTGGAGCAATTTTGAAAAGATATTTTTGTGGTCAATAGAGACAAAAACCCTTAAGCCAGTGTTCCCGCAATTAACAAACGTGATGATCCCTACTTCCGTCAGATGAATCGAAACTTGCTAAAATTAGTGATTGCTATTGTGTCCATAGTTCTGTTGAGCTTAACAGCAGTGCAGATTTATTGGGTACGCAATGCCATTAGCATCGAGCGGATTAATTTTGAGAACAAGGTAAACTCTTCAGCCAAAGAGGTGGTTTACAAACTCGAGAAGATCAAAACCTACAACACGCTCAGCCAGAGTAACCAAACCCGAAACCGATTTATCAATTACCTCTCCACCATCGATTCCATCAGCCTGGCGCTGTCCGATGATGTGGATTCGATAAAAACTACCGCCGACATGCGCCGCCTGTTGCAAAAGTCGAACCTGGCTCAGGAAATTATAACGGGAATGATAGACGATAAACAACCTTTCCAGATAGAGCGGCACCTGAACATGCAGATACTCGATTCGCTGTTGAGGCACGAACTGGAAGTACACAACATCACCAGCGACTATGCTTATGGCGTTTATTCATCGGGCAAAGGCCAGATGATCTACGAAAGTACGGACAAATACAAAACCGAGCTGCTCAAGCAAGGATTTGTGTTCACACTTTACCCTTACGAATTTTCGCCCAAGCCCGACTACCTCATGATCTACTTCCCCTACGAGATGCGGTTTTTGCTCAAACAAATGGCCGGAATTGTCCTCATTTCGCTGCTGCTCATCCTCATCATCATCATGCTCTTCATCTATATCATCAAGATTATCGTGTGGCAAAGACGCCTTTCGGAGCTAAAGAATGATTTTATTAATAACATGACGCATGAAATCAAAACCCCCATTTCGACCATTTCGCTGGCTTCAGAAGCCTTGCGTGATGATACCATTAAACGCAACGAGCAGTTGGTGAATAACTATCTTAAAGTGATCAACGACGAAAATAACCGCCTGGCCGGTATCGCCGAAAAAATATTGCAGGCGGCAATCATCGAAAATGAAAATTTTAGTTTCAACCGCGAAAAGGTAAACCTGCACGAAATCATCAATTTGATCATCAACAATCTCATCATTCAGGTGGAGGTTAAAGATGGCACGCTTACTTTTGATAAAGGTGCCGATAGGCCTGTGGTGTCGGGCGACAAAATGCACCTGACCAATGCCATTGCCAATCTGATAGAAAACGCCAACAAATATTCACCACGTAAGCCGCGCATCCGCCTCACTACCGAAAATTATAGTGAGGGTGTAAAGGTGTGCGTGACAGATACTGGCATGGGCATCAGCACCGAAAACCAGAAAAAGATTTTTGATAAGCTCTATCGCGTGCCCACCGGCAATCTGCACGACGTAAAAGGTTTCGGCCTGGGGCTGAGCTACGTCAAAACCATCATTGAGCTGCATGGCGGACAGGTAACGGTAGAAAGCGAGCTGAATAAGGGTTCCAGGTTCTGCGTCTATATTCCATTCAGCAGCAAAAAGAAGCCAATTTCGCCACAGCAATAAGAAAAAAAATTATTGATAAAAAAATAAAATATTAGACCTTCTAAAAAAAAGTTA
Organism: Clostridia bacterium; assembly: GCA_009928785.1. Taxonomy (GTDB): domain Bacteria; phylum Bacteroidota; class Bacteroidia; order Bacteroidales; family 4484-276; genus SABY01. Next base: position 10,667 of record SABY01000020.1, read on the forward strand.
ATTTTACAAATTCAAATAATTCAGAAATCATCAAAAATTCCAGTGCTATGGGAGCTGTAAAAATTAGAGTATTACTAGCCGAAGACGACAAGAATCTTGGCAACGTTTTAAAATCGTATCTCGACATTAAAGGCTACGACACGACGCTATGTGTGAATGGACAGGAAGCCCTGACTGCTTTTTTGCATTCCAATTTCGACTTTTGCATCGTCGATGTAATGATGCCTGTAAAGGATGGTTTTACGCTGGTGAAAGAAATCCGACAAAAAAACAAACGTGTCCCGGTACTCTTTCTCACCGCCAAGTCGATGCAGGAAGATAAGCTGAAAGGATTCTCGCTGGGCGCCGACGACTACCTTACCAAACCATTCAGCATGGAAGAGCTGCTGGTGCGCATGCAGGCAATTATCCGCCGTGCTAACGAACGTCAGGGCGAAACCGGCAACAACATCTTCAGAATCGGGCAATACACTTTTGATTACAACCGCCAACTTCTCAAAATCAACGGCAAAGAACAAAAGCTTACCAGCAAAGAAGCCGCCCTGCTGCGCCTACTGGCTATGAACCTCAACGACGTGCTCGACAGAAGCCACGCCCTCAAAGAAATCTGGAACGACGACAGCTATTTCAACGCCCGCAGCATGGACGTGTACATCACCAAACTCCGCAAATTCCTCAAAGGAGATGAAACTGTGGAGCTGATTAATGTTCACGGCGTGGGTTTTAAGCTGGTTTCTAACGACTAAGCCCTCTCTGGCCTACACCAAAACAAGAAGGATTATGATGGGCCAATGTTTTGGTCATCATCATCCTGTTCGGGTAGCTCGTCGCGGTGTGTGCGCTCATCCTGCCTGACATGCATCAAATGACCCACACGTGAAATCATGTGACTGCTGATGGGGGCGGTGATGAATATAAACAACACGATAAGCAATCCTTTTATCAATACCGGTAAACTAAAAAATTGCAATACGATTCCGGCAATAAGCAGAAGGCTGGCCAACGAAGGAGCCTTGGTAGCCGCGTGTAATCGCAGATAAACATCACGAAATCGCACAATCCCCAAAGCTGCTATCATCATCAGAAAAGCTCCTGCAATTATTAAAACGGCCGCTATCCACTCAACGATCATAAAACCTCCGTTTTAAAAATTTGGCCACCGCCACCGATCCGATAAACACGATAAGGGCGATGATAAGTGCCACGTCGATGTAGCGTGTTTGGCCGCTGATAAAAACGAGGGTAAGAATCATACCGATAGCAATATAAGCCGTGAGATCGAGTGCCACCAGCCTGTCGGGAAGTGACGGCCCTTTTGCCAGCCGGTAAAAAACGAAGACCAGCGCCAGCAGCAGAAATCCGAAAGCAATATAGGCTGCCGTTCGTATGATGTTAAAATCATTCATCGTGTAATATTTAAAATACGCCGTTCCAGCTTTTGCTGAATATCTTTTTTAAAATCCTCCTCATCCTTAACATACATCCCATGAATGTAAATACACGATTTGTCGTCGGCCACGTGTATGGTGAGGCTGCCCGGAGTCATCGAAATCAAATTAACCAATGCCATAATTTCCTGATCACTTTTTACCTTCATTTCAAATCTGATGATGGCCGGCCGCACACGTTTTTGTGTAGTCAGTATGTCGCGGGTAATGATAAAATTGGCCACCACCAGTTCGCGCAGGTAAAACCCGATGAATTCGATAACAAGCCAAATTTTTTTTATCATAATCATTGTTTTAATACTGTTTTCCTAATACGGCTTCGATGTACGACGAAGGGTCGATGAGCTGATGCGCTGCCCGCATGCATAGTTCCACCACAGGTTCGGCTGCCACACCCAGCAGAATAGTTATTAATGCCAATATTGCAACAGGAACAAGCATTGCTACGGGCAATTTTTTGTTGTCGGAGGCATCGTTTCCGGTATGTTTTTTCCAAAATCCCTCGTTCCATATCTTCACCATCGAAAACAAAGTAAACAAACCTACCAATAATGCTACGCCCGTAATAACCCACTTTTCGGCTTCAAAGCCGGCTACCACCAGCATGAGTTTACCCACAAAACCAGAAAATGGTGGCACCCCGGCCAGACCCATCGCCGGAATAACAAACAGCAACGCCACCAGCGGGTAATTTTTGTAAAGCCCGCTAATAGCTTTCAGATCGTAGGTTCCACGAAGCTTATACACCATTCCCGCTACCAGAAACGTGTTGGCCTTGGCAACGATATTATGCACCATGTAATAAATGGCTCCGGCAATACCGGCCACTGTAAAAAGCCCAAGCCCCATGATGATGTAGCCTATCTGGCTGATGATATGAAAGGAAAGGATGCGTCGCATGTCGTATTGCGATGCTGCTGTGAGCACGCCCACCAGCATAGTGATGCCGCCGGCCCATAGCAGCAACGGATGCCAGAAACTTTGGTTTTGCACAAAAAACAAAGTAAAGAAACGGATGAGTGCATACACGCCTACCTTGGTAAGCAACCCTGAAAAAAAAGCCGTGATAGCCATAGGCGCCGTAGGATAGGATGCCGGCAACCAGAAAAAAAACGGGAACAATGCAGCTTTGAGACTGAAGGCTACAAAAAACAACATGGCGGAGCTGTTGAGCAGAAAGGCGTCATCTGATGCTCTGATCTTAAGTGCCAGGTCGGCCATATTGAGCGTGCCGGCCTGCCCGTAGAGGAGGCCAATGCCTGCCAAAAAAAGCATAGACGCTACCAGATTCATAGCCACATACTTGATGGCGCCGTTCATCTGCTGCCGCGAGCCACCCAAAGTAAGTAGCACGAAAGAAGCCATGATCATTACCTCGAACCAAACGTAGAGATTAAAAACATCGCCGGTAAGAAAAGCACCATTTACACCCATAAGCATAGCATTCACCAACGGATAATAGCTAAAACGCTGGCGGTTGTCGCTGATGGTTGGCATAGCGTAAATGGCCGTCATGAGTCCGATAAGCGCAGCTACCATAAGCATGATGCTGCTGAAGAGGTCGGCAACGAAGGTGATGCCAAAGGGTGCCGGCCAACTACCGAGTTGGATAACCTGTATGCCCTGACTGTTTACCACCACAAATATCCACACGGCAACTGTAAATTGCAGCGCAATGCCACCAATTCCAATAATCTGCTGCAACCATTTGCGTCCGTGTGCCAGCAACAGGATAAGCACAGTGGCCAGTGGAACAATTACAGGCAACAAAAGCAGGTTGCTCATACTTCGTCCTCCTCGGTTACATCATCCAAATCGTCGGTGCCGGTGATTTTGTAAAAACGATACATTAGCGCAAGCGAAAAAGCAATGATGCCAAAACTAATGACGATGGCCGTAAGGATAAGTGCCTGCGGCAACGGATCGGCGATATGTTCGGCGGCTACCTGCTGTCCTTCGGCTATAAATGCCGGACTTGCTTTGGTGAGGCCGCCCGACACAAATACCAACACATTGGTAGCATTTCCCAAAAAGATAATGCCCAGAATCATTTTTACGATGCTGCGTCGCAACAGCAGGTAAATGGCTGCCGCATACAATACGCCGGTGAGTATTGATAAGATTAATCCCATTGGTCAACTTTTTCGAGGATCACACTCATTATTGTAAGCATTACGCCAATGACGGTAAAATAAACACCCACATCAAAGAGCAGCGGCGTTCCTAATGTTATATTCAGCACCGTGATCCATTGTCCTGACATAAAAGGTTCGCCTGCCGCTACGCCAATAATTCCACTTGCCAGCGCAAGCAGCAATCCGATGGCCATGAGCGGGACAGGTTGTATCCACATCTTTTTGAGCGCTGTTTCTACATTCCATGCCAGCATATAAAATACATAGCCGGAAGCAGCAAGCAAACCACTGATGAAGCCGCCGCCGGGTTCGTTGTGTCCGCGATAAAGTATTACCAGCGACAAAACCACAAAAGCTGGTTTTAGATATTTGGACGATATGCGCAGTATCTGTGTGGTCATTTTAACTCCTCCGTTTTTTTGTTTTTCATGCGCATCAATACAAAAACACCAATGGCGGCAATGGTAAGCACTGTAATTTCGCCCAGCGTATCCATCGCACGAAAATCGACCAGAATTACATTTACGATGTTGCGGCCATGGCCTTCGGTAAAACTGTTTTGTGCAAAATAATCGGATATGGCGGGATAAAGGTTCAGATAATCGGCTTTGAGCGATAGCCCCATCATAAAGCCGCCAAAAACCACGGCGATAACACCATCGCGGATGCGCGTGGAGAGGCGGCTGAAACTCTTAAAAACAGGCAAATGATAGATAATCATCACAAAAATAACCAGCACCAACGTTTCGGTCATAATTTGTGTGATGGCCAAATCGATGGCGCCATAGAAAGCAAATATGAGCGCAAGCCCCCATCCTACCATCCCCATCGCAATAAGCGCCACAACCCGCGATTTGCTGAAAACAGCAACCACCGTAGCAGCTATCACCACCACCGCCACGCCGGCAGCATAAAAAGGAATGTAACCGATGTCGGAGTTAAAATCCCAAAAGCGTGTATAAAAAAGCTGGTACCACACCAGTGCCGAGGCCGTCACAAAAATGATCATCAAATAATAGCGTTGTACGCCTCCTTGAATAAAGTCGGTTTTCTTTTTGGTAAGATGCAGAAAGCCATCCACCATATCCAGGAATTTTTGGGCGAAGTCGATAGCAAAAAATCGCTCGTTAAATTTTTGAATGGCAGGAATGATTTTTTTGCGAAAAGCAAATATTAATGCCCCAACGGCAATGGTGATAACGCTGTAAAGTAACACCAGATTGAAGCCATGCCAGAGCTTTATTTGTAAACTTACACTGGCATCCCACACAGCACCGATGGCAGGCTCGGCGATGTTGCGATCAAAAAAACCGGGGAATAAAGCAAGTAGTAGGCTTAATGCTGAAAGTACCGCCGGCCCAACCCATAAGCGGAAAGGCGTTTCTTTGGGTTGTTTGGGCAGATTGCCGGCTTTGGCAAAAAACACATGCCAGGCGATGATTGCCGAAATGGCTACCATAAAGGCATTGGCAATGATGCTTGCGATAAGCGGCAAATTCCCCGTTTCCGGGATAATGCTTTTGGCTTCGTAAATCATCTCTTTGCCAACAAAGCCAATAAACGGCGGAAGTCCGGCCATCGAAAACAGGGCAAGCAGCGCCACCACTGTGGTGTATGGCATGGTGCGAAAAAGCCCGCCAAGCTGATAAATGTCGCGCGTGCCGGTTTGTTTGTCGATGGAGCCGGCCACCATAAACAAGGCTCCTTTGTAGAGCGAGTGTACTACCAGAAAAATGATGGCTGCTTTGATGCTTTGATACGTGTCGATGCCCACCAGCAGCATCAATGTGCCAAGCGCCATAATGGTGCTGTAGGCAAGGATAGCTTTTAAATCTTTTTGCGTAAGCGAAAAATACGCGCCCACAAGCATGGTTACCAAACCCACCACCGAAAGGCCGGCGCGCCATTCGAGCGTTCCTCCAAGTACAGGCGCCAGACGCAGCAAAATATAAATGCCCGCTTTGACCATGGTGGCAGAATGCAGGAACGCGCTCACCGGCGAAGGCCCTGCCATGGCGCTGGGCAGCCAGAAATGAAACGGAAACTGCGCCGACTTGGTCATGGCGCCTAACCCTACAAGTATGAGTATAGCCAGATAATAGGGGCTGTTTTGCAATATTTCGCGCTCGTTGAGCAGCTCAATGATTTCGTAAGTTCCGGTGGAAAGGTTTATCAGCACCATGCCCGCCATCAGTGCCAGGCCGCCCAGCGCGGTGACGAGCAAAGCCTGCAAAGCCGCAGCCCGCGACTTGGTTTTCTCGTGAAAAAATCCAATCAGCAAATAGGAGCTGATGCTGGTAAGTTCCCAAAAAACAAATATCGAAATGAGATTTCCCGAAAGCACCAGACCCATCATGGCGCCCATAAAAAGCATCAGGTAGAAATAAAATCGTCCTTTGAGACTGTAATGCTGCATGTAATATCCCGAATAAATCAGTACCAGCGCTCCGATGGCTGTGATCATCAGCAGAAACAGAAGGCTGAGGCCGTCGAGATAAAACGACATGCTGATGCCCAGGCTTGGAATCCAGGCGTAAGATTCGTAAACGACCAATCCATAACCGATGTCGATAGAGAGGTAAATGAGATAGGCAAAAACGGCGGCAGGTACTGATGCCAGTATCCAGCCAATAGCTTTGGGAAACCACTTGTGGAGCATTGGCGCCAGAAAAGCCAGCGTAAAGATGGCTGCGATAATCAGGTAGAGTTCCATTTTTTTTTGTGAGCAGCAAATTTAACCATGCTGTGGCTGTTTTGTTTGTGGTGAGGAATATTTTAACGGATATTAAAACCTGACTTCTTTGGAATTTGGAATTTGGAATTTGAAATTTGAAATTTGAAATTTGGAATTTGGAATTTGAAAGATATGGCTACATTTGCCACATCATTCATTAAAGATTTCATTAGAACAAAGAAAATCATTAACCTGAGAAAACATGAAAAATAAAGGACTTTGGATTACGCTTGGAATCATCGTTATAATTGCGCTCATCCTTTACGGAAGCTTTAAAGGTACCTACAACCAAATGGTAACGCTCGATGAGCAGGTACAAGCCTCCTGGTCGCAGGTGGTTACTGACTATCAGCGGCGCATGGACCTGATACCTAACCTGGTGAGCACCGTAAAAGGCTATGCCGATTTTGAACAGGAAACCCTCACGCAGGTAATCCAGGCACGCGCCAATGCCAGCAGCGTGAATTTGAATGTTGATAATCTGGATGCCGCCACCATCGACAAGCTGCAGCAAACGCAGCAAGCGCTTTCTTCGGCGCTAAGCCGCCTGCTCGTTACCGTGGAGCGCTATCCCGAACTGAAAGCCAACACCAACTTCCTCGAACTGCAGGCACAGCTCGAAGGCACCGAAAACCGCATTGCCAACGCGCGCCGCAAGTTCAACGAATCAACGCAGACTTTCAACAGCTACATCCGGCAGTTTCCGCAGAATATCTTTGCCAACATGTTTGGCTTTGAAAAGAAACCCTACTTTGAAGCCGATGCCGGTGCCGAGAAAGCACCAAAAGTGGAGTTTTAATTTTTCCTTTTTAATAAAAAAAAACAACGATATGCCTGAGAGCGGAAAACCTGTGCCTGGCAAACCCATAAGCACTGCCGACGAAGCAGCCATTAAAGCGGCTATAGCCGATGCCGAGCGCGCCTCATCGGGCGAAATACGCGTACACATCGAGCGCGTGTGCCCGGGCAATGTGATGGATCGTGCTGCTTTTATCTTCGAGAAACTCGACATGCACAAGACTGCTTTGCGCAATGGCGTGCTCTTTTATCTGGCCACCAAAGACCGACAGTTTGCCGTGATCGGCGACAGCGGCATAAATGCGGTGGTGGATAAAAGCTACTGGAAAAACCTTTCCGCTGAAATCATCGATCGTTTTCGAGCCGAAGGTATCGCCGCCGGACTCATTTATGGCATTGACAGCACAGGCGAATATCTCCAAAAATATTTCCCTTTTCAAAAAGATGATACAAACGAGCTTTCGGATGAAATATCTTTTGGATAATCCAAAGTACAAACCAAAACAACCCATGAAAATACTCCGATCGATCCCGTTGCTGATGATTTTTCTGCTGCTGGTTTTCCCGGCTACAGCACAGCCACCGTACGATGGCATCCCGCCACGATTCTCGCCGCCACGGCTTGTCAACGACTTTAGCGGTACGCTGAGCAGCAACGAGGTGGCACGCCTGGAGCGCAAGCTGGTAGCTTTTAATGACACTACTTCCACGCAAATTACGGTGGTGCTGGTAAAGGAGCTTGCCGGTTACGTGCCTTCACAATTTGCCGACCTGCTGGGCGAGCAGTGGGGCGTGGGACAAAAAGACAAAGACAACGGCATTGTGGTGCTGGTAAAACCAAAAGTTGGCGGCACATCGGGCGAAGCATTCATCGCGCCCGGCTATGGCCTGCAAGGTGCAGTGCCCGATGCGATTGCAAAGCGCATTGTGGAAGCGGAGATGATTCCGGAATTTAAAAACAACAACTACTACCGTGGCCTCGACCGCGGCACCGACGTACTGATGGAACTAACCGCCGGCGAATACAGTGCCGACGATTATATGAAACGTTCAGATGGAGGCGGTCTCGGCGCATTTGCCGGGCTTATTATTTTCATCATCATTATAGCCTGGCTCCTTTCGCGTGGCCGCGGCATGCGCAATTACAGCGGACGCAGCAGCAGCCTTCCTTTCTGGACAGCGCTGTTTTTGGCCAACCAGATGGGCGGCAGCTCGCGGGGCAAGTGGGGCAGCTTTCAGGGCGGGAGCGGCACATTTGGAGGCGGAGGCGGCGGAGGCTTTGGTGGCTTTGGCGGCGGCAGCTTTGGCGGTGGCGGCGCCGGGGGAAGTTGGTGAAATACAGTCCACGGTAGGCAGTCCACAGCCGACAGTCCACAGCCGACAGTCCACAGTAGGCAGTTCTCAGCCGGCAGTCCACAGCCGGCAGTCCACAGCCGACAGTCCACAGACGACAGTCCACAGTAGGCAGTCCACAGCAGGCAGGCCTTCACCGCTCATTTTATTAAATCTTATTTATCTCAAAACCTCAGCCTTTCCTTTAAGGTTTTCATACCGGAGCGGCTCACGCTTATTTCGCGGCCATCTTTTAGCGTAAGCGACCAGGTGGCTTTGGCGGCGGCAGCTTTGGCGGCGGCGGCGCCGGAGGAAGCTGGTGAAATTGTAGTGGATAGAAATTTGGTTTTATCATAGAGACGTACGGTTGTGCGTCTTTTTTTTTGAAAAAAGCGAGTGAAAATGGAACATTTAAACACTCCTATGGATCAGAATGTAAGTTTGTAGGGTATAAATTAATATTTCTAAATTTGATGTTTTATTGTAAAAACATCTTCATGAAAAAATACAAGGCGATAATCATTGATGACGAAAAAAATCTTCGCGATGCACTGGCAGTGATGTTGGCCGCAAATTGCCCTGAGATTTTGTTGTGTGGTGAAGCGGCATCAGCTTCAAAGGGGCGCGAATTGCTAAAAGCGGAAAAAGTTGATTTCATTTTTCTTGATATTTCAATGGCGGATGAAGATGGCTTTACTTTTCTGCAATCTATCCCCAAAGAAAATTACGGGATTATTTTTGTGACCGCTTTCCAGGAATATGCTTTGCTTGCATTGAAGGCAAGTGCTATCGATTACCTGGTGAAACCCGTAAACCCAGATGAACTGGTGGAAGCAGTTGCTAAGGCCATTCATTATCTCGAACTGAGACAAAGCAAATCCGAAATCCGTTCCATTTATCATGAATCGCTCGAAAACCTTCATCATCAAGTACATTCGGAAAACAAACGAATCGAAAAAATAACCGTAGCTGAGCAATTTGGTTTTCGTATTATAAATACCATTGATCTGATGTATCTGCAAGCCGACAGCAACTACACCAACCTGCACCTTTGCGGCAGCAAAAAAGTTACCGCCACTCGCACGCTGGGTGAATTTGAAAAAATTCTGGATGAAAACCTGTTTTTCAGAATTCACAAATCAACCATTATTAATCTGAGCCACCTGAAAGCCTATTCGAGCTATCAGGGCAATTACGCCGAAATGACCGATGGTTCACAATTAAGCATTTCCAGAAGAAAACTCAACGAGTTTCGCGAAGCCGTTACAAGATTCTCACCACCCATTAAATAATATGAAAAAGTCGCTGGCTATTGTATGGGCATTATTACAGTTTGCGGGGTTGCTGCTGCCGGCACAAAATCCCTATATCCAGCATTTCACCACACAGGACGGCTTGCCCTCCAACACGGTTTATCCGATTATTCAAGACCGTAATAATTTTATCTGGATTGGCACCGATGCAGGGGTAGCCAGGTATGACGGCAGCGAATTTACCTGCTTTAGTAAAAAGGACGGCCTAAACAGCAACGAAATTATTGTGATCAAAGAGGATTCGCAGGGGCGTATCTGGTTTTTCAATTTGGGCGGTTCGATGAATTATTATTATCAGAATAAAATTTACAATCCACAAAATGCCCCGTTTTTGGATTCCTTGCAAAGCCGGTTTTTCTTTAGGGATTTTTACGAGGACACCGACCTAAGCCTTTATTTCTACACTTTTATGAGCCGCGAAATTGTAGCTTTAAATGCCTACAATGAGGTAAAAAGATTTATGCTGCCTGCGATAACTTATGTTAAGAACGGAATCAAAGCTGCAGATTTGCCAATCATTAACATAAGAAAGTCACGGGAAGAGGGCTTTGTTTTATGGACAGGTGTGGGAGTTGTAGCCTTTCACAATTTTTCGGACGAGCCACGTCATCTTTGCGATACCATACGTTTTGGTGCCTGTTATGAATTGCGCGAAAATAAGTTCTTATTTCAAGGCGTTAGCAAGCCCGGTAAATCGAGAAGCATTTTTTTTCATTCCAACGACACCTTTAGTACACCTATCGATCCGCCCTTTCATTATGAAACGTTTTTTGATGATGCCATCGAAACAGATGATGGCGTACTTTGGATTGCTACCATCGACAAGGGCGTATTTTGTTTAAGAAATAATATCATCATAAACCATATCGACATTGTCGAAGCACAGGGTCTGATGCAGGATCACGAAGGGAATGTGTGGATATCCTCGATGAGCCAGGGGGTTTATAAAGTCAGCCCCTACTATAACGCCCACACGCACTACGGAAATGAGTTTTTTGATAATGCCGGGATTTTAGCTATGTGCCTCTACCCGCAAACCGGGGTGTGGATGACTAACGGAGAGCAGGTGTATTTGCTTAAAAACCAACAATTTTATATTCTCGATTTTTTATTGAACCAGCGAAAACTCAACCAGGTGTATTGGCTCGACAACCATAGTCTGATTGTGGGAACAAAAAGCCAAAAATTTTACCAGCTCACCGATGTTCAGCAAATCGGATCAGGCAGGAAAATTGATTACGCCTACCCTCCAAAAATGACAGGCTTTAGCGGCATCAAAGCCATTGCCATCAGCCCGGCCGATAATAGAATATTCGCGCACTCACAATCAAGGCTGTTGGCGATAAATAGTGAAACTTTATTACATGAGGTGCTTATTGAAAATTTTGGCGAACGTATCCACACTATTTTTTTCGATCTAAATGATGAGCTGGTAATAAACGCTAAAAAAAATTATCTGTACAAGGAGGGCAAATTGTTTCCCTGTCAGAAACTTTCGAGTATCAACAACCGAATCATCACCGGGCATCTGCGCATCAACGATTCTACAGAAGTAATAAATGTAGAGGGCGACAGCATTTTTTTGATGTGTGGGCAGCACTTGTGCAACCTTACGCAGGCCTTGAACAGACCCATCAACATGATGGTAAAAAAAATGGCCTGGCATGAGCCGGTGTTGTACCTCGCTACGCCTCAAAAGATTTTTGTGATCGAACACCCCGAACATGTGGCCACCAAACAGAATATTGACCAACGATGTATCGATATCAATTTCGGACAAATAAATGAAATGCTGGTTTTTAACGATTCGCTCTACGTGGCCTCCAACGACGGGCTGACCATTATTCCCGAAGCCGGGATAAGCCGGATGAAATTGCATGTCCCCATCCCCTATTTGCAATCGGTGCAGGTAAACGGTACGGATGTTAGTCTTGCTGACCAGGAATTAAAAATCAAGGGGAAGAGCAAAATCAGATTTTCGTTCAGTTGCATCAATTATTCGGCTGCCCCCGTTATTTATTCCTATCAACTGGCAGGGCTCGATACAAGCTGGAATATGGGGACAGCGAGAGAAGTGGTTTATCAGAATTTGGATATCGGGACCTACAATTTTAGGGTGAGGGCACAAAAACCAGGAACAGAATTTAGCAAGCCGGTGGAATTAAAAATTGAAGTATCTGCCACCTTATTGCAGCATCCTCTTTTTTATATCGCGATTTTTATGGTCGTTGCCGGATGGGTTCTGTGGTCGGTACATCGGCGACTGAAACGGCGCAGACTGTTGCTCGAAATGGACAACCAGTTGATTGTGCTGGAACAAAAAGCATTGCAGTCGATGATGAACCCGCATTTTATTTTCAACGCGCTGGGATCCATCCAAAATTACATCCTGCAAAGCAAGCCCAACGAAGCCGGCTTGTACCTTTCGCAGTTTGCCCGCCTGATAAGGCAAAACCTCAACGCCATCAACACCAGCATGATAAACCTGGAAGAAGAGATCGACCGGTTGAAAAACTACCTCGACCTGGAACGTTTGCGGATGGATTACAAGTTTGATTACAAAATCGAATTTGAAGAAGGTTTTGATGAAGAAGAGCTGCTGATCCCCTCCATGATCATTCAGCCCTTTGTGGAAAACGCGGTGTGGCACGGCATCGCGCCCATCGCCGGCAAGGGGACGATACGCATCAGTTTTGGTTCGCAGACCGGGAATCGGATAAAAATTGCCATCGAAGATAACGGAGTTGGCGTAAAAGCCAACGGCAACCAGTTCTCCAAAAGCGAGCAACATTTGCATCTTGGCATCGAAATGACCCGCAAGCGATTGGAAATATTAGGGAAAAAGCAGGGTATAAAAACATCCATTCAATATTTTGAGATCTCGCCCCAAAGCCCAAATCCCGGAACACGTGTGGTGCTGATTGTGCCGGGGAGTTATGGCGGTGGGTAGGCAGTCCGCAGTTTTCGGTGGGTAGTGAGCTTGCCGAACTGCGATTTCAAAGTTTTTCGAGGATGTTCGACCGAAGGTCGGCATAGGCAGTGAGCAGTCCCGAAAAACCAGAAGCCTTATCATCACTTAAAGATTTAATAGAAAAGCCCGGTTACATAGCACCACCAAAACTGAATTTGTCGAAAGTTTGCTTATTTCTCCAGGGAGATTAGAAGATAAGGTAAGATTGACCTGCTAATTGTTTTTCAGCGAGTTGCAATTTACTTATCATAATTCAATACAAGTTTCTACTAAAGAAATATTTACAGATTGTATTTTATCCGCGATTATCCGCAAAATCCGCGTAACTTGTCCGACCACCGGCGGATCCGCGTTCTGTTTTTCAGAATTTCCATGTTTGATGATTCCACATCGCCAGCCGGAATTTCTTTGCCGTTTAATAAACAGATACCACCATTCACAAGCAATAATCTTCAGCTCACACATTCGCCTGATATTCCCATCCACATGCTTCTACTTTTGTACGGATGAAACTATTGGTCATGAAACATCAGGCTATCATTGTTGACAATGAAACAAACATGCGCAAAGCCCTGGAATTGTTGCTGGAGGCGAACTGCCCCGATATTGATATATGCGGTTCTGCAGCCTCGGCGCAGGAGGCGCGTGGATTACTAAAATCCCGTGATGTCGATTTAATTTTCCTGGATATTTCTATGCCCGGCGAAGATGGTTTTACCTTTCTGCGTACGATACCCTGCGAAAACTACGGAATCATTTTTATCACAGCTTATCATGGTTTTTGTCTGCTGGCAATTAAAGCAAGTGCCATCGATTATTTACCCAAACCAATTGACGCCACAATGCTTAAAGAGGCTGTGGCGCGGGCTGTTCATTATCACCAGCTAAGAAAACAGCAAGCAGAGTACCTGAAAATTTATCGTGAATCGCTGCTTAATCTGCTGCAAGTGCTGCAATCGGACAAACAACTCATCACCCATATTACAGTACCCGATCAGCATGGTTTCAAAATCGTCATGCTAAAGGATTTGATCTATCTCCAGGCCGATGGCAATTATACGATCCTTCACCTTTCGGGACAAAACACCCTGGTAACAAGCCAGCCGCTGAACGAATTTGAGATGACTCTGGCCAACAGGGAGTTTTTCAGGATTCACAAATCTACGCTCATCAATCTGAATTACCTAAAGTTGTATGCTGTTGATGCAGGCGACTCGGCAATGCTTAGCGACGGAACCCTGCTGACCATCTCGCGGAGAAGGCTCGACGAATTTCGCAAAGCCACGCAGCCATATTTGCATCAGCCGAGTGATCATTGAAAATGATGATTCCCTGATATCCAATTTTCGCCTCGCCGTTTACCCCTTGAAAGCAACCGTTTATACAACCGCTTACTCCGTTCACACAATAGCGCGGTTTCTCGATTGGGTGCAGTATAATTTTACCTTTTTATAAAACACAAAAACGAATTTGATAAAAAATAAAAACGATGAATTATGAAAACAAATGTTCTCTTAACAATGCTAATCACCGTGTTATTTCTGATGCCGGTGATTGTAGTTTGCCAAATGCCTGACATCAGGCTAAATGAAAAAGTCGGCGAACAAACCTCTTATGCCCCGGAAAGCAAAGGCTTGCTTTACGGGCAACTCTCTAATCCTGCCAATGAGGCGGCAGTTGCTTCACAGGATTTTACGGATTATCCTGATTATTCGTGCCAGGCTGCTGATGATTTCATAGTACCTGAAGGTGAAACATGGCTAATAGACGAAATATTTATCTCCGGCCAATATTCTCCTGATGGAGGTCCTGCTTCGGCAGCTCACCTGTTTATCTACCTGAACGAACCATTGTTGCATATACCCGATGCGGCCATTGTCAGTATCATCGATTTTCCGGTTACAGCAACTCCTGAGGGTGATTTGGTGTTCGATTTTCTTTTAACTCCGGCTTATGATCCTTTTACTTTGGAATCGGGGCATTATTGGATTTCCGTCCAACCACACATGCCTAATGATCCATACAAGCAATGGTTCTGGAAAAAGCAGGAATCGCCAACTATTTTACATGAACTCCAATGGCGAAATCCAAATGATGGCTTTGGCCTATCTTATGTTGAATGGACACCCGGTTCGGTTGTTTTTGAAGAAACTTCCGATCACAATCTTACTTTTGGGATTTATGGGGAGGAAATAGTATGTCCGACAGTGGATGCCGGCCCGGATGCCACTTCATGCTCCGATGCACCCTATCCAATCATGGATGCCCTGGCAACAAATTACTCATGGCTACAATGGTCAACAGATGGAGATGGTTTTTTTGATGATGATGGGCAACAAAATACAACTTACTATCCCGGCCCGGGAGATTTAACAAATGGAAATGTGGAACTGTGCCTAACTGCTAACCCTATTTTTCCATGTACTACCAGTGCAACAGATTGCATGAACTTATCTTTTCAGCCACCGCCGACAGTGAATGCCGGTAATGATGCCACCATCAACGAAAACGAAAGCTATATGCTTTCAGCTCTTGCCGAAAATTATACTTCTGTAATGTGGTCAAGTACCGGTGATGGTACTTTTGAGAATCCCGCAATTTTATCGCCCGTTTATACCCCCGGCACAATGGATAAACTGAATGGTGAAGCTGAACTCTGTCTTACAGCAAATCCCATTTCACCCTGTATAGTGAGTGCCTTTGATTGTATGACCCTTAACATTTTACCACCTCCAACCGCTAATGCCGGACCCGATGACACTGTATGTGATGAGGGAGGAAAAAATATAAATAACAAAGGTGGCTGTTATCAATTGAATGGCGAAGCAAGCAATTTTTCTTACGTATTATGGACAACAAGTGGTGATGGCGTTTTTGATGAACCCTACATATTGAATCCGGTTTATTGTTGGGGTAGCGAAGACGTTCTTAATGGCATGGTTATTCTCACCCTTACGCCTTATGGTAAAAGCAGCACCAAACAAAGCAGTGATTTTATGGTGCTGACCATCCAAAGCAATCCAACGGCCAATGCCGGCTCTGATGAAACGCTTTGCTGCGGCGATGTGTTTACTTTTGAGGAAGCGTCGGCTTCGGATTACACTTCATTGTTGTGGTCAACAACAAATGGTACCGGCGATTTCTCGGGCGCAACAACGCTGACTGCAAGCTATTCGCCAAGTGAATTGGATTGCATGATGGGATATGTTGAAATTTGCCTTGCCGCATCTCCCGTTTCTCCCTGTACAGTTTCTGATTTCGATTGTATGATTTTGACTTTACAGGAAAATCCTCTGGCCGATGCCGGCACTGATGCCACCATCACCGAAGGCGAAACTTACACGCTTTCCGGCTCGGCAATGTACGATGCGGGAGTTGAGTGGTCGAGTAGCGGAAATGGCGATTTTGATCCGCCCGACATACTCACACCTGTTTATACACCCGGTACTCAGGATATCGATGCAGGTTTTGTAGAATTGTGCCTTACCGCTTATCCACTCAATCCATGCTTAGTAAATGGGTATGATTGCATGACGCTGACTATTGAAGAAGAATTATTTGTGAATGCAGGGCCGGATGATACCATTTGTACTCAAGGTGGTAAATACCCGCAAAAACAAGAGGCTTGTTACCAACTAAATGGAAGTACAGGTCTATCCTCATATTGCTGGACAACAAATGGCGATGGTACTTTTAATAATGATTATAGCATACTAGATCCGATCTATTGCTGTGGCGTGTTAGATATGCTAAATGGTAGTGTTACCTTAACAATTACGCAATGCAAAAAAGGCAATGCCAAAGAACTCAGTGATTCGATGATACTCACCCTGCAAAACCCACCTACGACGTATGCCGGTGCTGATACATTGATTTGCTGCGATGACTCATACATCATTGCAGATGCTCTGGCTACGAATTACTCCGGCCTGCATTGGTTTACTATAAACGGTACCGGAGCTTTCGATGATGAAACACTCCAAAATCCCACTTACTTCTTTGGCCCAGGTGATTGTGACAACGACTGCATAATACTTTGCGTTTCCGCAAATCCGATTAACCCGTGTGTAGGGGCTACAGAGGATTGCATGACTATTTATCTGCAAAAGCCGCCTCTTGCTTTTGCCGGTGAAGATGCTTCTTATTGTTGCCAATATTACAAAATGGATGGGGCTTTGGCTATGAATTATTCCTCACTGCTTTGGACTACTGATGGCGATGGCACTTTTAATAATACAAGTATGTTAAATCCTGATTATTATCCGGGGCCTGAAGATCGCGACTTTGGTATTATTGAGCTTTGCCTGACGGCTTATCCCATTTTTCCATGTGAGGATACTGTTACACATTGTATGATCCTGAATTATTATCCTTATCCTCAGGTAGCACTTGGGCCGGATACAGCAATTTGTGGCTGCGAACCCTTTATGCTGACCGAAGCACTGGCTTACGCATACTCACAACTACTATGGACAACCTCAGGTAGTGGGACTTTTTCAAACGAATTCATCCAAAATCCCATTTATTATCCCAGCTTGGATGATTGTGATAGTGGCTTTGTGGAGCTTTGCCTTCATGCAGATGGAATAGATCCATGTGCCATGTTTGCTTCGGATTGTATTATTATTACCTTTTATCCCTTGCCGGAAGTCAACTGCCCCAATGATTCACTGGTGTGTATTTCTGATCCTCCATTTGCACTCTCAGGAGCAACACCGGCAGGCGGCACTTATTCAGGACCGGGTTTGTCAGGTGGTTTATTCGATCCGCTTGCATCCGGAGCGGGTGAGCATACCATTACCTATACCTACACAGACGAAAATGGTTGTACGGACAGTTGTTTTTTCAATATCACGGTAGTAAATATTCCAATTGCCAATGCCGGGCTGGACAAAACGATTTGTTGTTATGAGCTAAGTCCAATGATTTATGGCCAGGTTATCAATAATTGTGGGCAAATATGGTCAACAACTGGTGATGGGATTTTTGAAGATGAAACCAATCCAATATCACTCTATTTTCCTGGTGAGGAGGATTGCGAAAATGGAAGTGTAGAACTTTGCATTACAGCATATCCTTGCCATCCTTGCACAATTGAAGCAACTGATTGTATGACTTTAACATTACAAATCGGGCCAACAGCCTATGCCGGAGAAGATGCTTCCATCAACGAAAACGAAAGCTATATGCTTTCAGCTCTTGCCGAAAACTATACTTCTGTAATGTGGTCAAGTACCGGCGATGGTACTTTTGATAATCCCGCAATTTTATCGCCCGTTTATACTCCCGGCACCATGGATAAACTGAATGGCGAAGCTGAACTCTGTCTTACAGCAAATCCCATTTCACCCTGTACTGTGGACGCAACTGACTGCATGATGTTGACCATCGATATCGAAACCATAGTTGATGCCGGGCCTGACGACACTGTTTGTGTGGAAACCGTCAAAAAGACGGTCAAAGATTTTGGATTTTACCAGCTTCATGGCCACGTATCAGGCCCTTACATTTCATTGTTATGGACAACGAGTGGTACTGGCTATTTCAATAATGATGCGATACTCGACCCGACCTATACCTTTAGTGCCGATGATATTCTATCTGGGTTTGTATTTCTATACCTACATGTAACCAGAAAAGGTCTGAAATCAAATTACAGCGATTTCATGGTTCTGACATTCCAGGAAAGTCCATCTGCCCATGCCGGCACTGATGCCACAATATGTGAAGAAGAAGCCTACCCTTTAACTGATGCTTCTGCTATAAACTACGCTCAATTGCTTTGGGTAAGTTATGGAACCGGATCATTTAGCGATCCCTACACACTCAATCCGACCTACTATCCCGGCATGATCGATATTCTGCTGGGTAGTGTTGAACTTTGTCTGAACGCGGCACCCATTGATCCATGTGCAATCGGCGTTACCGATTGCATGATATTGACATTCCAGACCAGGCCAACTGCCAGTGCCGGCTCCGATGCCACAATTTGCGAAGAAGCAGCCTACTCTTTGGCTGAGGCTTATGCTTCTAACTACACTCAATTACTTTGGGTATCTTATGGAACCGGAACATTCAGCGATCCAAGTATATTAAATCCTATCTATTATCCCAGCACAATTGATGTTATGCTTGGCAGTGTGGAATTATGCCTGAATACCGCACCCATTGAACCTTGCTCGGTGGGAGCTACCGATTGTATGACCCTACGTATTGAAGCCAAACCTGTTGCTAAAGCGGGTAGCGATGGTACCGTATGTGAAGAGTATCCTTATCAAATTACAGGAGCATCGATAGTTGGCGATTACAGTGCCTTTATTTGGGTAAGTGGTGGTGACGGCGATTTTATTAATGCTTTTGAACTTAATCCGGTTTATGAACCCGGGGATTCAGATATTATGGAGGGTGAAGTTAAACTTTTTCTGATCGTTGCCCCGGTATCGCCATGTATAACATTGGTTTTCGACGTTATGACACTTTACATCCAATACAAACCGGCGGTACATGCTGGTGAGGATGCTACAATTTCATGTAAACCATACGTGCTGAATGGTGCTGCTGAAAACATTTCGTCTTTCGCGTGGACCAGCTCCGGAAATGGAGGTTTTATTAATGAGACTACCCTAAATCCAACTTACACACCCAGTCCTGACGATTGTAACACTGGCAATGTAGAAATTTGCCTTACGGGACAGCCTTTGAATCCTTGCTTAGTTGAAGCTATCGACTGCATTACACTTGAAATTATTCCGGCACCCTTCGTTAATGCCGGGCCGGATATTAGAATATGTGGTTGCGACAATGTGGTTGAAATTAGAAAGGCGATGGCTGATCACTTTGAATACGTTTACTGGGGAACTGAAGGATCGGGATGTTTTAACGATAATTATATGTTAAATCCAAGCTACATTCCAGGTATGGAAGATTGCATAAATCGAAGTGTTAAGCTTTACATTTATGCAACTCCACTTTTCCCTAATACTGAAATTGTAAAAGACAGTCTTACTATTTACTTTGATTGTGTATGGATTAAGGATTGTGAAAATGACGATGGGTCTGAACCTTCGTATAGCAATTGCCCCCACCATAATAGTATTTGGGGATGGTGGAGGAGTCCTGATATCTGGGTTGATAACAATGATGATGGTTATCAGGATATGATTCGACCCGGTGAGATTAATCAGGTGTTCGTAAAGGCAAGAAAATTTGGTTCAGATGAGGTTGAAAATGTACACGTTGATTTGTACTACAAGAAACAAAGGCCGTTCTTTTTCCGCTTTCCTTCCGGTGCCACACAAATTCCGCCTGGAAAAATTATTTCAATTCAAAATGATTTTGAGATTATTCAATTCAACTGGTATGCTCCTGAAATACCGGGGTTGATTAAAAATTATGTAATTGGCTCAGTACTGCATGTGCCCGTGGATGATGAGGTTTCGAGTGTATTTCCTGCCAGAGACAACAACAAAGCCCTAATAAGCATCCGAAGGCTTTATCCAAGAGTCGGACAACCAATTCCTAAAGGCAGCGAATCATCCATAGAACCCACCATTGCTTATTTCCTGATTGGTAATCCTTACGATGAGCCTGGCGAACTTATCCTTGATGCACAAATTGATGCCCCACAAAATTGGACTATCGAATTTTTCGATGCCGAAGAGCAAGTACTTGAATTACCTTATCAGGTTTCCTTAACAGCTAACGAGGAGCAAACAATTAAAATGATCGTTAGCCCTGATGAGGATGCACAGCATGGCGATGAAGGCCAGGTGGCAGTAATGCAATTTGAGGCCGATGGCTATCCAAATCCCGAAGCAATTACCGGAGCAATTACTTTCCCCATCAAAGTTGATTTGTATCCTCCCGCCGCTATCACCGATCTGGAAGTAATGGCCAGCAATGGAACCATAGAACTGCAATGGACACCGGTAAGCCTGGATGTAGAAGGAAATCAGGAAAATACAGCATGTTATAATGTTTACTGGGGGTCATCTCCCGATTTTGTGCCCGGCATCGAAAATCGTTTGGGACGACCTGCCGTGGATCAAAATCAAGAAAAACCCGGCTTCCAGTGGTATGATGGTGATATTGGGAAGGCAGCACTTTACTACATTGTAAGGGTTGAAGATGAAGCCGGCTACGAATCCGAAAATTCAAACATAGTATCAATAAACAAATTCTACGATCTGAACATTGTTGGCGGTTGGAGTGGCATTTCAAGCTACTTTATTCCGGATAATACCTTAATTGAGGATATGTTCAATCCAATAATCAATGAGCTTATCATTTTATACAACAATCAAGGTGATTTGTTTTGGCCTGAACAAGGCATTAATAGTATTACAAATTGGGATGTTTACATGGGTTATGCGATCAAAGTAAGCAATGAGCTAACCCTTAACATGGGCGGACAGCCTATTACCAACAAAATATTGCCCTTGCTGCCGGGATGGAATATTATTCCGGTTCTCAGCGATCAGGCTTATTCGGTTGAGGATTTATTTGCAGGTAAAAGCAATCTGCAAATCGTTAAAGAAGTTGCCGGTACCGGTGTTTATTGGCCTGCTTACAGCATCAACACCCTTGGAAATGTTTTGCCCGGAAAGGCTTATTACGCACGCATGAGTGCTGCCGACAGCATCGACTATGCAATTTCCACAAAAGGAGCATCCACCATAAAACCTCCAGATCTGTCATCCCTGCTTACACCGTGGAATCAAATCACCCAAACCCCTTCATCACATATTGTTGTATTCGAATTGGCAGAAAAGGCTTTGCAGGACAACGACATCGTTGGTGGCTTTACGACAGATGGTACATGCGCCGGATTAACAAAAATCCAGAACGCATCATTGCACTTTGTCATTAGTTTGAATGGTGATGATCCCTATATTACTGAGAAAGTCGGATTTACCAGCGGTGAATTAATTGCCTTCAGATTGTTCCGTACATCCACCGGCGAAGTATTTGATCTTGAAGTTTCCTACAAACCGGTTTACGACCAATCGGGAGTGTTTGTGCCAAACGGGATGACGGTGGTGAATGATATAAAGATTTCACCCACCGGGATTGCAAATTCATCCATCCATAATCTAAGCATCTATCCCAACCCTAACGATGGCACTTTTACCATCGAAGGCACTTACGACAATGTTGACATCAGAATTATCAATGCTTTCGGGGTTGAAGTCTATCAAAATCATTTGAGTCTGCCTTCCAAAGTCAATATCACCACCCAACCAAAAGGTATCTATTTTATCCGGCTTGAGACTGACAACAAAGTGTACTTTGAAAAAATTATTCTTAACTAATACATGCAAATTGCCAATGCCCCGAAGCTTCTGCTTTGGGCTTTGGCAGTTTTTTAAAATTGATTTAAACTCATCTAAAAAAATATTATTATGAAAAAAAATGTATTTTCCCCAGTGTTCATCACGATGTTCATCATGATTCCCGTGATGCTGGTTTGCCAGGTGCCTGACATCTCACTTATGCACAAGCAGCAAAAACAAACGCTTGTAACACCATCAGGAAATGACAATCCGGTTAAAATTTCTAAAGCATCTCCAGGAGGCTCCTCACCCAATCTGACTGATAGCGAGACCATCAGATGGGATAATGGTACCAATTCTGGCATAGCAGGAATTACAGGAGGTGGCATATTTGAAGTTGCCGCCTTTTTTCCAGCATCATTAATGATACAATATGTTGGATATGCGTTGGACAAGGTTGAAATTTATATCGGCGATAATCCGGTTTCATGTGAATTGAGAATTTATGGACAAGGAACTTCCAATTCACCCGGAATGCTTTTACGATCGCAGTCTGTTACTACAACGCCAAATTCATGGAATTTAATTAATCTTTCAAATCAATTGGATATCACCGGACAGGGTCTTTGGATCAGTTACTCTCTGGATCATCTGGATGGCACCTCTCCTGTTGGTATTGATTCAGGACCTGCAATAACCGGATATGGAGATATGATTTCGTTCAGTGGTGGTTCATGGTACACCTTATCTTCCATGGGATATAGTTACAACTGGAATATTGCGGGGTATTTGTCTTTTATTTGTGGCTCAAACATAGGTGATGGTCAGGGAAATGTTTATAACACAACAGAAATCGGCAATCAATGCTGGATGTTAGAAAATCTGAATATTGGCTCATTCATCAACAGTAGCACAAACCAAACAAATAACGGAGCTATTGAAAAATACTGCTACAACAATCTTGAATCATGGTGTGATTTATATGGTGGCCTTTACCAATGGAACGAGATAATGCAATACAATTCTATAGCCGGATCAAGGGGTATTTGTCCGGAAGGCTGGCATATTCCCGCAATTGATGAGTGGGCAAAGTTGATTGAAATTTGGGGAGGGCAATCTTTGGCAGGAGAGCCAATGAAAAGCGTTCGAACAGAGCCAGAAGAACATCCCCGATGGGATTACCCAAACATAGCAACAAACCTTAGCTTTTTTTCGGCTTTGCCCGGCGGCGTTTACCAAAATGAATTTACTATGTTGGGAATGATGGGATATTGGTGGTCTTCTACCGAGATATTATTAACACCTTATGCAAGTTATATTTCATTAAGTAATTCTGTTCCTGATGCTGGCCGATGCGGGAATGATACATCCTATGCATATAGTGTTCGTTGTCTTTTGGATAACTCGCTTACAGGCGTATATGCTGGAGAAGATGTGTCAATCTGCGAAGGCGAAGACTATCAAACTATTGCTTCAGCTACCAATTATACTTCGGTTTTTTGGTCAACGAGCGGTGGTGGCGTATTTGATAATCCTGAAATGCTCACGCCTGTTTACACTCCGGGTCTATTCGACATTGCTACAAGTGTAACATTATGTCTGGAAGTTCAGCCGATCAATCCGAACGATCCTCCCGTAAGCGATTGTATGGAGTTGTTTGTACAACCGGCACCAATAGTTGATGCCGGTCCTGATGCTACCATTTCCGAAGGAGATGTATATACAATTACATTGGCCTCGGCTTCTAATTTTAGTGAATTGCAATGGTACACCCCAAATGGCACTGGAGTATTTGATGATCCCAACATACTTAATCCTGTTTACATCCCAAGCGCACAGGATTACCTTTTGGGTTCGGTTGAACTTCGTCTTATCGTCAATGGGATTGCGGCCTGTGAACCCGTTGAAGATTTTATGATTGTAATCTTTATTTTCCCTCCATCCGCCAATGCAGGTAGTGATGCAACAATCTGTGCAATCGAAAATTATTGGTTGTACGAAGCATCCGCAACCAACTATTCATCGCTCTTTTGGGATAATTCATCGGGTGATGGTTACTTTATAACCCCAACGATTTTAAATCCGGTTTATGTTCCCGGTCCCGATGACATTGCCACTGGTTCTGTTGAATTATGCTTAATAGCCTCTCCAAATGGCTATTCATTCTTTCCTGCTGTTGATTGTATGACACTCACTATTGACCTGCAACCTGAAACCTGCTGTTGCCCCGAATTTATATTGAAGGATGCAGTTGAAATATGTCCACCACCTGGAGCATGTGATTCCGAACCGCCAGCGAATATAAAGAGCCCCTACTATAGCGGACCCTCAATGGCAGCATGTAAAGATATCACCCACACTTACACTGTTTATCCCAATAATCCCGGATTGTACAATTATTCATGGGAAATTACAGGAGGAACACCATTAACTTATAGTGGAAATCCTATTTCTATCTTGTGGGGATCAGGGAACAGAGGGTTTATCAAAGTGATCATTACAGGAGAGTATTGCAACGACACCATCATTCAGGAAATTTGTTTGGTTGATGGGCCGGAAGCCGATTTCATCTTTGAGCCTGACACTGTATGTATAAATTCTTCGGTTAATTTTTATAATACTTCTGTGGGTGGCAGCACCTATCATTGGGATTTTGGAAACGGGATGGTTTCAACTAAATTCAATCCCTCGACAGTATCTTACGATGAATCTGGTACTTATACAATTATACTTTCAGTAACAAACAGTTTCTACCCCGATACTACTTTGCCTGAAAATGAAATGCCTTGTGGTTGCATCGACATTATTTCAAAAACAATAACAGTGCTTGCAGAGGAGGGTCCGAAAATCGAAATTGATTGTTGCCACGGGACTGTCTGCCCAGGAGGTACTTCATCATTTTCCACCCTTGCTGACTGCAACACCTATGTTTGGAGCGTTACAGGGGGCACAATTACGTCAGGCGATAATACCCAAAATATAACAGTTCAATGGGACGCAACTTATCCGGGAAATCAAACAACTGTTACGCTTGAATTACCCGAATGTGAAATCGTTCCTTGTCCTGGTTCTACTACCATCATTGTTCCGGTTATTTATGATAATTATCCTATCAGCGGACCGGGTACAATTTGCAAGAGTTCATCAGGTACCTATTGCCTGCCGGTTTGGCCCGGTACTTATTACACATGGACTGTAATCCCAATTCAATGGGGAGGATACCAGTTTAATAAACAAGACCGAAATGTTGCAAATGTGAATATCTCCTTTTTTGACATAGGTACCTATGTGGTCAAGTGCGAATATACTAATCCGATGATTGACTGCAATGGCACAACTACTTTGATTATTGAAGTATTGCCAA
This sequence comes from Clostridia bacterium, assembly GCA_009928785.1. Classification (GTDB taxonomy): domain Bacteria; phylum Bacteroidota; class Bacteroidia; order Bacteroidales; family 4484-276; genus SABY01. The sequence continues at coordinate 36,034 of SABY01000020.1, forward strand.
TACTATCGTTTATGGGATATGACGAAGTTTGCGAGGGTAGCACTACTTATTACTATGCAAATGGTAATGTTAATTGGTCAGTTACACCTAACGAGGGAGTATCTATTAACCCTACATCAGGCACTTCTACCAATGTTTCATGGAGTTCACCTGGCGAATATGTAGTTATTGCAACACCAGTTTCTTCGGGGGACTTTTGTAATGAAAAATCTTTTAAAGTAATTAATGTTATTGAAAAACCAGTACTTGGAGACATTGAAGGTTTTACGTTGGTCTGTCCAGCGAAAAACCAAACATATAGCATAACCTCAAATGTTAGTGGAAGCCAGTTTCAATGGGCAATTGATCCGGTAGGTTATGGTAATATTCACTCATTAATGGGTGCTGACAACGATTCGGTTGTCGTACAATGGATCGGCAGCGGGCCATGGCAACTAAAGGTTCGGCAGTCGCGGCAGTTGCTTTATGGTGATTGTCCTTCAGATTGGAAGGTAATTGATGTTATTCCTTTTCCTTCACCTATAATTAGCGGTGTTAATTTGGTTTGTGCTGATGTCGTAGGAACCTACTTAGCAAGTGGTGTTGCTCCACCCGAAGGTTATAACTGGTCAGTTGTGCCAATTGAAAAAGGAACAATTTTGAGCGGAAATGGAACAAACCAGGTATCAATACTCTGGCATGGTGGAGGAGTGGCTACCGGACTGGTCATGGTTGAACATTGCGGAGGCTCAGCTTCAATGGAGGTTGTTGTAAATGACTTACCGCCGGCAGAGCTTACTCTTGATATTATTAACAGCCCACCAGGAACAGAGCATCCTGTATTTTGCCAAACTGATCTTTTCAATCTCACGCTTTCTACTCCCAATTGCCCCGATAGCGAATATCAGTGGTATAATAATGGAATTGCTTTCTCTGGAAATTTTAATTCTATCACCCTGACAAACTTGAATTTTACAGCGCCGGGGATTTACAAATTTTATGTCGAGGTAATCAGAAATGGTTGCACGGCAAGATCAAATATTGTAATTATCGAAATTAAAAATTGTGAGCCCGGATGCCCGGGAGGCTGTCCTGGCTTCGGAGAATGTTTGGCTTATGCCTGGTTTTGGACTTACCAGGATTGTGAAAAAGTTTATTTGATAAATAAATCAGAGATAAGCTATTTTATTGAAACATACCAATGGTCAGTAACTCCTTCGGGTACAGCTACTATTTCAACGCCTAATGCCCGCGATGCTGTGTTAACAGCTACAGCATCGGGCAATTACACTATTCAACTTGAAATAACTGATGTAAATGGCTGCACAAGGTCTTTTAGCAAAAATGTGCAAATTCTGCTTCCATTTGCCGATTTTACATTCACTACGCCGGTTTGCGAAGGGCAACCCGTATTTTTTAGTGCCATTCCCAATAATCCGGTTTTATATGATTACTATTGGATATTTGGCGACGGCTACACATCCAGTCTTGCCGAGCCTCACTACACTTTCGATCCTGATAATGCCAATGTAAACCTTACAATTAAAGACAGGTATGGCTGTGAGGCATCGTTTGGGCTTAGCCTGGAAATGAATCCGGTTCCGGTTTGCGAAATCACTGCCTCCAACACGCATTTCTGCCCCGATGGATTTGTTACACTAACTGCCAGCTCAGGCATGGAACACTATCAGTGGTGCAAAGATTATGAGCCCGTGGCAGGTGCTACTAATGCTGAATTATTAGTTTATCAGCATGGTGAGTATTATGTTGAAGCTACAAATGTGTATGGTTGCACTTGCAATTCGGAGAGCATTTACATATTCATGCATCCACTCCCGGTTGCGAAAATTACAGGTGATACTTACGTTTGCTCCGGAAATAGTTTTTACCTTGAAACTCCGTTTAATAACAATTATAGTTACAATTGGAGCGAAGTAAGCGGTGAAACGGGTGCAACCTTTACACCCATAAGCTGGCATAATGCCAGGGTGGTTGTGGATTTGTCTCCGGGTGTAACTGGTCAATACATCTTTTCGGTACTGGTTACTGATATTACAACCGGATGCACGGCTATGGATTATGTTTGCGTAACTATAAATGAAACGCCTGAACTTTCATTTGTGACTCAAACGGCATGTGAAGATAACCCCATAACGCTTTCCCCGGATCCGAATGACCCTGATACTTACTTTTATCAATGGTCTAATGGACAAACCGATCCGGAGATAACTGTTTCAACGCCAGGAGAATACTGGTTAACCATTTCAAATAAATTAACAGGGTGTAATGCAACTGCTTATGCGGCAACGATTTTTCCAAAACCGGATTTATCGCTGTTTCCGTATGGATGCAATACTGTTCTAAATGGTGAACAAGTTGATTTCTACATACCTTTACCATTAAACAATAATAAATGGTTTCCCAATACAATTGCTGCAACCTACGATTCCATCTTGTGGTACGATTACAATGTGTTAATGGGGACTAATGAAACATATAGCTTTATTGCAACTGCCAGCAATACAGGTGAACATGAAATTTCTGTCAAAGTGGAAAACTATCATGGATGTGAAAACACAGCTGGTGTATATTGTCTAAAATCTTCAAAAGATTGTCCGAATGCATGTGAAAATTTTGACGATGGTATTCACAACTTTATTTCATACAATGAGCATAATGGAACTATTACCAATCCCCCGATCATAGTTATTGAATCACCCGGGTCAGGAGATTATCCAGGGGATCTTGGTATGAGGGTAACGGATCGATCCGGTGGTACATGGATATATGACACTGTAAATTATGGCGGTAATTATCTTGCTTGTAATGAAAATTGCCTGTGTTGGGATATGAACGTAGAGTATAACGATCCATCGATTACAAGTTATTATCCATATATTTATTTTTTTAAAGGTTTTGATCCATTTCAGCCCATCTCCTCAACCAATCCAGAGTTTTGGGCCAGGTTTACTTCAAATAGCCCGGCCGGGTATCAGGAATGGGTAAATACTTGTGCTCCAACCAAAGCGTCTCCTGACGGGGTAGCGCCTCCGTCAAGTGAAGGTGGTGCGTGGGCATGGTCGTCTGAGAGTTCTATGCCCTGGAATGAATTTATTAGTGATATTCAAGGTATCATGTTCCGGGTTGATGTTACCGGCTGGGGTTCACAAGCTGAAAAAATAAGATATGATAGCATTTGTCTTGGTTGTTCACCATGCCCGAACGACACTACGATTTGTTGTGATTCAACAGTTCTGTTGTCAACTTCAAATTTCACTGATGGCGTTTTCTCAGGCCCATTCGTAAGCAAGGTTGGTGATGATTATAAGTTTAAAATGGAATGCGAAAACTTTCCAACTCCCACGCCACCTGACTACGAATCATATTCGCAAGATTATGAAATAGCCTACGAATATGCTGATGCGGCGGGTAATACTTATACTTGCTATTTTACCATAACAGTTGATTATAATGCCTGTCCACCGCCTGATTGCCCTGGATTGGATACAATCGTCTGTTTGGACTCAGAACCGTTCTGGCATGGGTTTCTTTACATCGACCCATCGGCACTTGGCCTTGGCACTCATTATTTTGATTGCGTGTGGTCGAATGCTTGTCTTAGTTGTCAATGGTCATCTGTCACATGGCCACCTACCCCTAATGTAAGAAGAAAGGTTACAGTACTTGCCCCAAATGCTAATGGTTATTCAATTCCTGATGTTACAGTCTGCAAATCTGATCCTCCATTCTGGCATTGGGACAGATGGATTTACCCCAACCAATACGCATACGGCTCTGCAAATACAATTAATTATACTTATATTGATCCATGTGGCGATACAGTACAAGGCTCATTTACTATCTATGTTCGAGGATGGGATTTCATTTGCAATCCATATAAACCTGTTTTTCCAGATGAATGGTACATTGTTTCTTCCTATGTACAGCCAATTACACCTTATCCTTTTCCTGGGCCAACACCAATAATAGACATATTTGAACCCGAGATTTATCTGGGGCACTTTGAAGTTGGATTGGGTAATGGTGGAATTTTATGGCCATCTGGCGGTATCAATACCATCGGCAACTGGGATGTCTATCAGGGCTACAAGATCAAGATGAATGCGCCGGGGTGGATAGAATTAACAGGTGAGATCCCGGAGGATAAAACCATTCATCTGGATGCCGGTGCCAATTACATTCCGGTATTAAGCCAGGAGTTTTATCCTGCAGATGATATCTTAGGTCAATTGGGTGAAGGGCTGATTTTTGCTTATGATTTGAGAAACGAGTTGCTCTGGTGGCCACAGGGTGGAATTTATACGCTTGATGTATTTGAACCCGGCAAGGGATACCTGGTGGGAATGTCCCAGCCGGGGCAGGCCACTTACGAGCCAACGAAAGCGAACATTCAGAACCATGTACCTGCCAGGCCAAAAGTGTATGAAAATGCGCCCTGGAGTGTTAGCAAATCTGGATCAACGCATTTTGTTTCTGTCGAGCGGTCGGCACTTGGAGAACTTGCGTTTGGCGATTTTATCGGGGTATTCAACACCGAGGGAGTTTGTGCAGGCTTTACACAAGTTGATGAAGCAACCGGAAACATCCTGCTTGTTGCTTATGGCAACGATTTCACCGTAAAAGCCAACACCGGACTTGCTGACAGCGAAAATATGACATTCAGAATTTTCCGCACTGCAACAGGTGCCGAAACTTCAGCCTCGGTTTCCTTCGATGCCGCGATGCCAAATACCGGATTTTATGCCGAGAATGGCTTGTCGATGATTGTAAATATCAAAACCGGAGCTACTTCACTTGCCGAAAACGATTTGAACAAAATCCACATCTACCCCAACCCATCCAACGGAACTTTCACCATCGAAGGCATGCATGAAAAAATAAACGTTAGGATTTTCAATGCCTTTGGTGGGGAGGTTTACTTAGATGAACTGAACCTACCTGCAAGGGTTGATCTTTCTGCCCAGCCCAAAGGGATTTATTTCATCAGCATCGAAACGGGTAATAGTACGTTCTTTAAAAAGCTGGTGATACATTAAAGCAAACATTCTTCTTTTCTTTTACGTTAGAATCCCGTCTCACTGTGAGACGGGATTTTTTTATTCTTCAACCCTGGTTTTTTCCCGACAAAAATAAAACGCTGAAGGGATGATTTGATACAAAAAGCCAATAGGTCGTGTGAAGCGCTATGCAATCAGACGCTATGCATCTTGTCTCTCTCAAAACCTCAGCTTTTCCTTTAAGGTTTTCATCCCGGAGCGGCTCACGCTTATTTCGCGGCCATCTTTTAGCGTAAGCGACCAGGTGTCTTTGGTGTCGGGCTCTATCTTTTTTATCTGCGCCACCGCCACGATGGCTGAGCGATGCACCCTTACAAATTGTTCTTCGGGCAAGTGCTGCCCGAAATAGTTCATCGGCTTTTGTTTCAGATAGCGGCGCGTCGGCGTATGTATCTCCACATAATCGTCGGCGGCAGCAATCCAGATTATATCCTGCACCGGAATTACATGCACCTGCGCACCTTCTTTCACTACGATGCGATGGAGGGTGTGCGGCAGACGGTCGGCAGCTTCGGTAATTTGCGAAAGCGAATCCTGGCCAGTTGTGGCCTGGTCGGCCGAAAGCCGCTGCAAGGCACGGTTTACTGCTTCCGAAAAACGTTGCTGGCTATATGGTTTTAGCAGATAATCGGCAGCGCTGTATTCGAAAGCCTTGATGGCGTATTCGTCGTGTGCCGTCGAAAAGATGATGACCGGTTTCTCTTCGAGCAATTCCAAAAGTTCAAAGCCATCGATCTTAGGCATTTGGATATCCAAAAAAACAAGCTGTGGCTTTAGCTCCTGAATTGCTTTCAGGCCATTGAAACCATTTTCGCATACTGCTACCACTTCTATCTCAGGATGCGCGGCGAGGTATTTTACCACAACTTTTTGCGCCAGCTCCTCATCATCAATTACAACAGCTTTGACGGTTTTTTCCATAACGGCTATTTTTAATCATTCACCGGTTCGTGCTCCGGGATGCTGATGGTTATTTTAAAATAAAAACTGCTTTTCGCGATCTGCACCAGGTCGTTGCGGTGATATTGCAGGCTTAGCCGCTTGCGGATGTTGTCGAGACCGATGCCTTTGCCACGTCGGGAAAGGTTGCCGGGCGTGTAATTGTTGCCGATGGTAATCTGCATCATTCCATTTTGCACCTGGCACGTAGTGGTAATTAGCACTGCATCGGTACTTTCGTTTACGCCGTGTTTTATAGCATTTTCATAAACCGGCTGCAGGATCATGTTTGGGATTTTGCGCTGGCGGCAAGCCTCGCCGATGTTGTTTTCGATCACCAGCCGCTGCCCAAACCGGATCTTTTCGATGTCGAGATATTTGGCAATATGTTCAAGTTCTGTGTCGAGACTCACCAGCTCATCGTGGTTTTGGCGGATGGTGTAACGCAGGAAGTCGGAAAGTTCCAGCAGCATTTCGCCGGCTTTTTCGGCATCCGTCATTATTAACGAATGGATGCTGTTGAGGCTGTTGAACAAAAAGTGCGGGTTGATCTGCGACTTGAGCAGGTTCAGCTCCGATTCCTGAATCACCTGTCGCATGGCCGATTCCTGCAAAAGCTTCTCGTGGTAGTTGTTGTAATAATTGGCCAGATAATACACCATGACGATAAGCGCATACACCAGCATCAGATACACAAAGCGCCAGGGCAACGACTGTGCGAGAAAGCTGACGTATTCAGCATCACTGGCAAAGAGCAGCGAAAGCAGATAATATCCACCAAAGAGCCAGATCAACACCAGGATGCCGCCGGTAATCAGGTGATCGATCACCACCAGATGATACTTATGATCGCTGATGCCCAGATAGCGCACGATGTACCAGATGCCGATGCCTGAAAGAAAAATCAGACAGGTGTAAACGATGCTGTCAACTGCCGCCACCAGCAACGGGAAATCGAAGAACACATAGAGGATCACAAAATGCGCTGCTGCAACAAAACCCATCGCCAGGGAGTAAACCATAAAGTTCTTTCGGCGGGTCAGCAGTGGATTGAGCATAGATTAATTTTTTTGATAAAAGCGGGAAAGCGCGGGTGATGGTATGATAAATATTTCGCAATGAAGCTTAATGCGTGTCTGTTTAATAATTCAACTTTGGCACTTTTCCAAAAATCTCAAATGACAATTAAACAACCGCCAGTAGTCGGTGTAAACAATCACAAATAAATTTCAATGTTTAAAACTCAATGGCCAAAACTGTTACGGATATTTGAACTTTGGTGCTTGATTAGTATTTGTCATTTGTTTTTTGATAATTGCTTTTTTAACAAATATCAGAACTAGCCTAACTAATAACTCTTTATCTCGCCGCCGCCAAAGAGCACCAGTCCGTTGATGTACAAAATTTTGGTTTCGTCGGTCGGAACATCCTGCCGCTTATAACGCTTGTCGGAAATGCCGCCGAAAACAGCCGTAACATTTACCTTTATCTGCCAGTCGGGCGGCACAATGAGGGTAGAGCCGCCAAAAATTGCAGTCACTTCCAGGTTGTTGTTGCCATGAGCCAACTGTGCCTGGGTAAGGTTGATCTCGCTGCCGCCAAAGATGCTGGTAATTTTTCCGCCTCTGAAATTCTTGCTTGTAATCGTTTTTTCGCTTCCGCTAAATATGCTCACCTCGTCGATGTAGTCGTTGTCGGAGCCGATACCGTTAGGAATAGAATCTCCTTCAGGCGTAAATCGTTCGGGGTCGGATAATTGCCGGCGCGTATTGTTGTGTTTTAAAATGATGGAAACGCCGATGACGATCAACACCAGCGGCCACACCACCTGCCAAAAACTAATGTTGAAAAAATAGAATTTATTGATCATAAAAAAGCCACCTACGCCCAGCAGCAAGTATCCGAGCACCCGGTGTTGATCAGAAAACAAGCTATAAATTCCGGCCACAATCAGCAGCATGGGCCATGAAATCAGTATCCGGCGCACCTCCCAGGGGACGACGCCGAGGCCGTCGAGCAGTAAAACAATACCTGCTGCAATGATGATTACAGCAAAGAAAAATGTCCGTGATCTTGGATTCTCGTTCATAATATTATTTTTTTTAATGATGAAACAATGAATTGATTAATGCGACAAAACTACCACGGCACACACAATAACACCAAGCACAAATCGGCGAACGCCGGAAAAATGTAGGCGAATGACGGGAATTGTTCGTTGTTTGTTGTTTGTTGTTCGTTTCCCGAATCGCTGCGCTCTCGGGATTTCGCTGCGCTCAAGTTTGTTGTTTGTTTCCCGAATCGCTGCGCTCTCGGGATTTCGCTGCGCTCAAGTTT
>SABY01000274.1 GCA_009928785.1 Clostridia bacterium
ATGCCAGCGCACTTGCCGCTGCAGTGGCTTGTGCGGCAGGACTCCCTTTCCGCCACATGGCGGAGAAAGCCTGTCCCGATTATCGGGAGGCAGGGGATGTGGTCAAGATGAGTTAGTATTTAATTCCATCAGCTAAATAGTTACTGCAATTCTTGATTTTATTCTACATTTGATTTTTTTTTCTACCGTTTTAATCCCCTGTTTTTTTATGGATGAAAAACGGACTTGAAAAAGGAGTTCATTAATGCATTTAAAGAATGATTTTAAAAATTTACAACTCATGAATATTTACAAGTTCCAATTAATTACCGATGAACAGGACGATTTCTTTCGCGAAATCGAAATCAGGGGCAACCAGACTTTCAGGCAACTACACGACTTTTTGATTAAAAATCTGAATTTAAAAAAAGATGAGCTGGCCTCATTTTTTATCGTGGATGACTTTTGGAACAGGCTGCTCGAAATTACGCTGATAGATATGGCGGTGGAGGCAAAGTCGGACGACGAAGAAGACGAAATTACCCCTGAAGTTTATCTGATGGATGAGGTAAAGATCGAGCGCTTTGTAAAAGAATTAGGACAGAAGCTCATCTACGAATACGATTTCCTACAATTGCATGCATTCCAGCTCGAGCTTACCGAATTTACAGAAGCAGTAGCCCATCGCCATTATCCCCACATCACGGCGAGCAAAGGCACGCTGGAGCTGAAAGATAATCTGAACATTGAGGACACCCAGCGCCTGAAGCAGGAGTTGCTCAGCGAATTTGAGGATTTGGTTCGCGACGATGCGGATGAAGACCACGACGACGAGCCAGACACCGATGATGACTATTAATACGGACGCCTTATCACCACCTGTTCTCATCACGCTTGCCGGCCCCACGGCAATTGGCAAAACAAAAACAGCAATAGCGCTGGCGCAACATTTCGATACGGTCATCCTATCAGCCGATTCCCGACAATTTTATAAAGAGCTGAAAGTAGGAACCGCCGCGCCCACCGCCGAAGAGCTGGCCGCGGTGAAGCATTATTTTGCCGGCCATCTTTCCATCCACGAGTATTATAATGTGTCGCGCTACGAGCAGGAGGTGCTGCAACTGCTGGATGAATTATTCCGTACGCATCGTTGTGTGATCATGACGGGCGGCTCCGGATTGTACCTGGATGCCGTGTGTGAGGGCATCGACCAACTGCCCGAACCTGATGCCGCTTTGCGCGAAAGCGTCAACGAGATGTACCGAAGCCTGGGCTTGATTGGTTTGCAGCACCGCTTGCAACAACTCGATCCGGAATATTACGAAATCGTCGATCGCAACAACCCCAACCGGCTCAAGCGCGCCATAGAAGTGTGCCTGCAAACGGGTACTACCTATTCGTCGCTGCGGGTGAAAAAAGTACAGAGCCGTCTTTTTAATATTTTAAAACTTGGATTAAATCTTCCGCGTGCAGAGCTTTTCGACAACATCCACCGCCGCACCGATGCCATGATTAGCGGCGGCCTGGTGGACGAAGTGCTCGGCCTGCTGCCGCATCGCCACCTTAATGCTTTGAATACCGTCGGGTACAAAGAAATTTTCGCCTTTCTTGATGGGAAAATGACACTTGACGCGGCCATCGAAAAAATTAAAACCAACACGCGCCGCTATGCCAAGCGTCAGCTCACCTGGTTTCAGCGCGACAAGGCCATCACCTGGTTCCAACCTCGGCAGATTGATGAAATGATACAATTTGTGGAAGGACAAATCCGGAACCTCCAGGCAGAGTAACTATTTTGTTGTTTTTATAATTCTTTGAGTTGGAATGTTTTTTATCACTAACCCTGTGCTTTAGCGCAGGGCTTATAATGTTCTGTCAGACAGTGCGGGCTTTAGCCCGCTATTTAGTGTTTGTCCATAAAGTCCCACTTTTTGTAGCCCAGTCATTTATGTCTGGTAACAATCGATATGAAAAATGTCTCTTCCGCCCCTCGCTGGGATTG
>SABY01000275.1 GCA_009928785.1 Clostridia bacterium
AGCATGATAAACATCCAAAAAATAACCTGTGGCTCCTGCTGATGCATTCCAATTTGCTGTAAAACCATTGCTACCAACTGCTGTGGCGGCGGTGGCAACCGGTGCGTCGGGAGCAGGTGGTGCAGTTACACTCCCGCTACAAGTCACCGTTTTGTTGTCGGCGCCTGTGGAAGTAGCTGTAATCACCTCATTATTGTAATCGCCTACTGATAATCCGGCTTTTAGGCGGACATAAATGGTTGTTGAAGACACCGAGCCTCCGGTTTGTGTTAAAGTAATTGGGTCTGTTGCGCTAAAAGAACCACCTGTTCCGGTAGAAATTTCATAATTTGTTGTAGCTGCAATTGAGATATCAGCAGTAAGGTCGCTTCCTTGCACGGTAAACGACTGCTCGGCGGATGGCCCGCTGCCTTCTACATAGGTGAAGTTGGTGAGGGTAGAGGGCAAAACTGAGATGGTGGGGCCGGAGGAAACTGTTGCAGTGAGAACTAAATTCTGTAATCTAACTCCTCTGCCGGTTGCTCCATTATTTGATATTTTCAGAACAACAGTAGCACTAACGCTGTTCAGATTAATTGGGCCTCCAGTAATGTAGGAGCTGCCTGTTGTTGTTGCTGTTGTTTCGGTTTGTGTATAGTTACTACCTCCATCATAGGATATTTCTATCTTTGCTGGATTGTACTCACCACTTCCATAGCTTGCAACATCTACATTAAAGACAGCAGAAGTATAAGAAGACAAATCATAACTGGCAGTAGTAATAATGTCTGTTGGGTTCGTTTCAACTAACCAATATTTTGTTTTGTCAATGTTATTGGTTGTATTATTATTTTCGAAAGTCCAACCCGATGGTGCAGTACCACCACCTGCATGATTAAATATTTCAGTCTGCCCCCAGGCATTCCCGCCCAGAAAGATCAGTAACATGAGTGTTGTGGTTAATCGTAAGATTTTTTTCATAAAGTAAGGTTTTTAAATTATTGTTCGTTGTTCGTTGTTTGTTGTTCGTTGTTCCCGAATCGCAAAGCTCTCGGGATTTCCCCGATGGGTCGGGGCAGGCAGCTACGCTCAAGTTCGTTTGTTGTTTGTTGTTTGTTGTTTGTTGTTCGTTGTTTGTTTCCCGACTCGCAAAGCTCTCGGGATTTCGCTACGCTCAAGTTTGTTTCCCGAATCGCAAAGCTCTCGGGATTTCCCCGATGGGTGCGGGCTTCGCTCAAGTTCGTTTATTGTTCGTTGTTACTGTTTTTGATATCAGCCATACAAAAAAATCCGTTTTTTATCATAGCCACAAAAATACAAATTTTGTTGAGCGGCGGGATGTTCTTAACATTTATTTGTGAAAATTCTTTGGCTGGTCTGCCGGGGAGGCATCTTTGTGGGAATTATTACAAAACCTCCGCTGCCTCTGTGGCTTCTCTGTTATCTCTGTGGTTTTTTCGAAGGAACGCGGATAACGCGGATGTTGCGGATTTACACGGATAAAAACAAAACTCCGCTGCCTCTGTGTCTTCTCTGTTATCTCTGTGGTTTTTTTCCAATCAAAATTTTCACCGCAGAGCAAGCAGAGGATTCGCAGAGAACACAGAGAAAAACTCCGCTCCCTCTGTGGCTTCTCTGTTGGCTCTGTGGTTTTTTCGAAGGAAGGCGGATAATCCCGAAAAAACGGGACAAGCACGGATCTTGCGTATTTACACGGATAAAAACAAAACTCTGTTGGCTCAGTGGTTTTTTAAAATCAGAACAGGCATCAGCCGTTCTTTCATTTCTTGATCTCCTTTTTCAAATCTCCAATTTCCTTTTTACTCAGACCCGTCGATGCAATGATAATTTCCATAGAAACACCATTTTTTAAAAGATTTTTTGCAACTTCAATCTTGCCTTTAATTATACCTTTCATCTCGCCTTCCTCAAGAGCGGTATCAATAGAGTTCTTCATATCCCGATAGGCATTC
>SABY01000134.1 GCA_009928785.1 Clostridia bacterium
GGATTGAAATGAAGGGTTGTCAATACCCCGCCCCTCGCTGGGATTGCCGAAGGCAATCCCAGCGAGGGGCGGGGGAAACAAATGACAAATCAATTATTCCCAGGCATAAATGCCTGGGCTACAAAAAGTGTGACTTTATGAACAGGCACTAGATAGGAGAGGTTAGATGGGAGAGGTTAGATGGGAGAGGTTAGATGGGAGAGGTTAGAAAGGAGAGGTTAGATGGGAGAGGTTAGATGGGGGAGGTTGGAAATTCAGATATCCTGATCCAGCGTAAAGTTATTGTCGCATTTTTTAGATTTCTCCCGTACGTGCGGGAGAGAAATCTCATAACTATCCTTATCAGGTTGAAAATACAATCTGTAAATATTTCTTTAGTAGAAACTTGTATTGAAGTACGATGAGGAAATAAATCTTTCTGAACTTCATGGTTATTCCAAAGTGCTGACTTACCAGCGATAGTTAGCTACACAGGAACTTTTCTTTAAAGCTCCCATCCAAAGGTTGCCTGCACTACATAATCCGTTTCGGGTGCGCCGGCAACGGGTTGGTTGTCGTAGTTGAACGTGGTGCCAAGCTTTACAAAAAAATCCAGCGGCAGATTGTATTTGATGTCAAGTTTAAAGTCGCCGCGGATACGCCCTTGCTCGGTAATGCCGGGATATAGGCTCATAATACTACGAAGGCTCAGGTCGCCCATGTTGAAGATGTTCAGGTCGATGCCACCAAAACCTTCGGCGCTGTTGCGTGTGTCCAGATCGGCTTCGGTGTAGGTTTCATTGTTCCAGGCAACGCCCGCCGCCAAAGTAAGTGTAGTGCGGTTGGTATGGATAAGATATTTGCCCACGCCGCTGGAGGCTGTGCTGCGGAGTTTTAGATTTTGCTCATCATTCTGCAAAAAATCCGACGAGGCCAACACAAACCAGTCTTTGGGCAGGAAGTATTGCACACCCAGGTTGGCATCCGTCCGTCGCACATTGTCCACCTCATCCTGCGAGCTGCGCACCATATTAAAACCCATTTTATAGTTCCATCGTTCGGCGTCGTAGCCAAAATTGCTGCGGATGGTAAATTGCTGCAAGTTATTGGCTTTCGCCAAATTATATCCCACACTAAGGGAGGCATTAAAGCGGCTACGGAAATCTTTTTTGATGGGCCGGATATAAACGACTTTCTCCACAGGGATAAGCATCAACTCACTACCATTGCCTACCAGCACATGGTTGTGGCTGGTAGAATCGGTGTTGATGGAGCCATAATAGCGCTCGCCCGATGCATCGGTAACCAGAAACACCCTGCTGCTATACACTTCGGCCACTTGCTGCCATTTTATTTTAAAATCGCTGCTTGAATATGCAGTAGAGAAGGTAAGTACGTTGCGATCCAGCGCCTTGATTTTGCCATAGAGATGTTCGCCATTTTTCATCACCAATGAATCGGCGGCGGCAAAAGCCTGCGGAGTGATAAGTATTAATAAAAGGAATGGGATGAAAAGTTTAGGAGCGATGGCTTTTTTTAAAAATCTGATGTGCATTATTCAAAAATATTTTCTGACCACCAATCCCAACAACGCCCCCAGCGCTTTGTTTATGACAATTTTGAAATATTTGCGAAAAGCAACCAGCGCGGCTGCCGAAACCGTCGTAATGATGATATTAAGTACCACCCGTTCGGGATTCATTAAGAAGGAACCTCCGGCAATAGCGGCCACTATCAGAAATCCAATGTGGTTTACAAAGGTGGTAAGCCCCGCCATGTCGCGATTGATTTTGGTAATATGCTTTTGGAAATCTTCATCAGAAAAATCGCCCACCTGGCGTCCCTGCGAAAGGATGAAAAAACACAAAAAATCCCCTTGCAGATAAAAAGTAGTTTGCAAAGCCAGCGCCTTGTCGGTGCATTCGGTATTCCAGCGGAAGTAGCCACGGCGCAACAAGCTCACCACAAACGGGAAATAGTCGAACCTAAACATCCTTCCTGCTAAATTTACTGCTCACAATATCCTTCACCACATTGATGATGTCCTGCCAGTATTTAAGCGCCAGATTGGTATGCTTATCATGCGCATCGAGGATCACCTGTTTGGGATTACCGGCAAAGTTTTCTTCAATCCTGGTGATAATGTCGCCATCAATACCAATGCGCGTTTGCATTACGATGCGCTCGGTCCCCAGGTCGAAAATCCGCGTTATCATCACCTTGTCGCGGTCGTTGATCTTTAGCGTAAAATCAGCAAACTGATTCATATTCACCGAATACAGATTGACGCCGGGAGCCATATCCTTGCTTTGCGCAGATGTATTGTCGCTACTACGAGAGCGCAAATAATTGCAAAACGACTTCATGCGGATGATGATCACATAATCGTTTTCCTGGATGCGAATATGGTTGATGGCCATGTAATTGTCGAGCGCATCCATGGCCAGATAAAGCTGCTCATAGGATTTGATATCCGCACAACGAATCGAGACCAATTGATCATTAACGGCAAAATCCAGTGGCAGATCGTTGCGTTGGATTATGGCGGCGAGTTTTTCTACGTAATCCGACAGCAGCACCTGCAGCTTCTCCTCGATGCTATCGGGCTGCGGCGCCGAGGTCATCCCTTTTTTTATGATGGTGTTGATCTCGATATGCGTCAGATCGTCGAGCAACTTACCAATCACACTTTTTTTGTCGTCGCTCATGACGCGGGATTTTCTTTGTACATGCCGCGCAGCGTAGCAATGATGGAAGCCAGCGCTTGCATATTTCCCTCAATAATCTCATGGCCGCGTGCCTCGCGCGACTGATGAAACTTTACCAATTCGGGATAATTTTGGTAAAATTTCTCGGTGATTTGTGTGGTAATGTCGCCGTCGAGCAAGTCGATCTTGCTGATGATGCCTTCAATTTCCTGACCGGGCGTAAAGTCGATTTCGTTTTTCGGATTTACCTCAAGGCGCCCCATCACCGTTTGTATCCTAAGCTGGGTGAGGTCGAGGATGCCATTTTCGATCTTTTGCAGAATTTCTTCAATTTTTGTCATAATGTTGATTTTTTTGATGAATAGAGCACAAGCTCCAAATAAATTACAAATTCCAAAGCACAAGCTTCAAACAAATTACAAATTCCAAATGCTCAAATTACAAACAAATTTCAAAACACAAATTCCAAAACACAAGTTCCAAAACACAAATTCCAAAACACAAATTCCAAATAAATTTCAAATCTCAAATTACAAACTCCGGAACAGTTTGGTTTTTTTTTGATTTTTACCCCTTTGTGATTTATTTGGAATTTGTTTATTGATTTTTGGAACTTGATTCTTATTATTTGGAGCTTGATTTATTGTTATTTGGAATTTCCTTTTCACTTATCGTTGAAAAATGTTCTCGATGAGCGTTTTGGTTTCTTCGCCGTACACACCATCCCGCTCTTTACCTTCGTCTTTCTGGAGTTTTTTGAGTTGCTCGGCGGTGCGGGGGCCAAGTACGCCATCGGTGGCGCCGCACAGATAGCCCAACTCGTTGAGCACGCGCTGAAGCTTCACTACCTCTTCGCCACGGCTGCCCACCTGCAGGGGCGGTTTGCCCGAAGGTATTTCTATGTTTCCTTCGCTGCTCAGACGGCGGAAGCCAAGCACTTTATCCGCATCGAAACCCTGAATGCTCACGCTATCTTTTTGATTTCCGCCCAGGGAAAACACCTGTTTCTGGTCGCGGCTGAAGCCCACAAAAATTCCTACGTGACCTTTCCACGACTGCGGACTTTCGCGCCAGAATACTACCACGTCGCCGGGACGCGGATCTTCCACCGGTACGCCCACGCTGAGCCAGCTTTGTGCGTTGGCTTTGTTGGTGCGCTGCAGGCCGGCTTTCAGGCTACACCAGTTTACAAAAACGCTACACCACGGAGTTTCGTCATCACCGATGGCTTTGAAACCCGCCTCCTGCGCATATTTAACAATCTGGGGCGTATGCTCGCCGCCTTTGGTTTCCTTCACCCCGATTTCCGAAGCTGCTATCTGAAATAAATCTTTCATAATGTTGCGGTTTTTAAAATGTTTCTATCCTGGTTGCAAACCTTAACGTTCTGCCAAACGATTTGGGATCAACGCATTGCTTTCCATTAAAAAAAATAAAAGTATAGAATTTTTGAAACGCACAAAAAAATTAACGAAACATTATCATTTAAAAGGAGGTTGGATTGGTCTGACTTGATGATTGATACTTGTCTATAATAGCGCGTAGCATTTGTATTTCTTTGATACATTTTATTAGCTCCTCACATATGGAATGATCAGTCCTGCTATTACCCTCACAGTTTGGATGATTAGTCTTTACAATATTTGGTGTGGCTGGTAAAGAGAAAGAATTTAAAATTACACGCTCATCAAAGTCGATTAGTAATCGGTAATTTACATGAAGAACCTCGGCAATCTGACAAATCCTGTTAAAATCAACTTTCACACTGCCATGCTCAATTCTGCAGTAGGTCGACTGAGAAACCTTCATTTCATCGGCAAGAAATTCTTGCGTTAGATTACGTAATTCTCTAATTTTACGTATGTTTTGTGAGATATTCATGATTTAGTTTTATTAGTGTTGGATTTTCTTTACAAAGAAAAAAAATATTTGAATTAATTTCACAAAAAATGTGTTTTTATTTTCTTGAAATTTTTATGCATAATATGAATTACACCTTATGATAATGTTAACCACCTTTGTCTGCATAATTTTTAACAAAAACTCAAATATCATGAAAACTCAAATTATTGCTTTCTTTTTCATTGCAATCTCATCATTTTTCTTTCAGGTTAAAGGCCAGGAGGTTGTATTCTCTTATGATAATGCCGGGAACAGAACACTTAGAAAAGTAATCTATCTGGATGAAAACTCCATGAAATCTGACAGTATTGATGCTGCTACTATGAACGAACTCATCGAGCAACCAACTGATTTCACAGCAACCCTGCAAAATGTGGAGGTAATGATTTATCCAAACCCGACTGCCGGACAAATTTATGTAAGGGTAAACTCATTGCAGGAAAATGCGGAAATTGCAATTAAAACTCCTACTGGCGCCACTATTTTTCAAGGTAAACTCGACAAAGAGATAACGAAAATAGATTTGAGTTATCACCCTAAAGGAGTTTACTATTTACAATTATCCTATGGTATTCAAATGGAAGTATGGAAAATAATAAAAAACTAAAAATTTAAAGTCATGAAAAAGGTATTACTCTTTGTTGCTTTTTTAGCAACCTCTTGTACAGGCATATCTGCTCAAAATGGCGAGGATAAAAGCCTGAATCCAATTGATGGCAAAACGATTTCGGTTGGTACTTTACCAGGGGGCTTCAATATTTCACCCACGGGTGCAGCTACTTACACAATCCCACTCGACTTACCCCCCGGACGAGCAGGTATGACACCGGAAATTGCCCTCTCCTACAATAGCCAAACCAGCGATGGAGTGATGGGAAAGGGATGGGGGATAGCCGGATGGTCGTACATAGAAAGGGTGAACGAGACGCAATATTACGATGACAGAAACGGAAGCATAGATTTTGCGGATGATGTATTTTCATGGGATGGAAACAGATTAATCAAAATTGATGGTGGGATTAACGAGAACTATTACCGAACCGAGGTTGATAATGTTGCACAAATAAAAATGATGAATGCGAATAAAGAGAATACCTATTTTATAATTCACACCAAGGAAGGTCTCATAAAATATTATGGCGGAACAACTGATTCACGGCAGGTTTCTAAGAAAGATGAAAATCCCGCAATTCGATACCACTTAAACAAAATTGAAGACCGTAAGGGAAATTACATCCAATACAATTATGAGCGAATAGTTGGAACTGGTGAGTTGTATCTAAAAAAAATCAAATACACACTGCATGGGCAGTTACCAAATGCTACCCCTTACGAGGTCGATTTTGTTTACTCATCCATCCATCCTAAGTACGAACGCTTTTATCTTTTTTCACATGGTACTGAAAAATATGAATATCAAATTACCAAAAAACTTGATGCGATAAAAATAATATGGAATGGGGTAACAATAAAAACTTACACCATAAATTATGTCGGTGGCGGATTGTTTGAAACCAAACATTTTGTTAAAAACATAGTACTGAAAGGACTTAATGGTACACAAGAATATAACCCCACAACTTTTGACTGGAAGTTTAATGCTGCTTCAGAAGGCATATACAACAATGTTTTTATAGATGAGGAAGTTGAGAATTTTCATGTCACGGGTTTTAACTATGGAAGCGGTGATTTTAATGGTGATGGGGTAACTGATATCATAGAATCAGGACTTTTTAGCATGAGTAAGGAGGGCACTTTCTTAAGGGTCAGCAAAAACATGGCATCCATAAAAATTTCTGATGATTACTTTTTATCACCTACAAAATTTATCAACTGCGATATCGACGGTGATGGCAGAGACGAACTTTTTATAGCCAGGTCAGGCTCGTTAAAATGCTACAGATTTCACGTTAGCGGAACAACCATCACGCCAGAAGACATGGGTGAGAAGGACATAACTTTTGTTGCGCAAGGTGACTTCACAGGTGATGCTTTGGCTGATATCATTGTGAAAAATAATTCACTTTATCAGCTCCACAGAGGAAATAGTGAATTTTTTAATAAATTTTGGAATTCACCTTTTATTATCACGAATCCGGTTTTCCCGGAAGGCGAAAACACTTTCAGAACGGGAGATTTTAATGGTGATGGTAAAAGCGATTTCGCTAATTTTAATAAAAACAGCGAAAACACCTTTGGCGTATGGACATTAAAATTTAATACAAGCCCTTCGACTTACTCTGTTGAAAATATGGAATTTCAAGATTTTCAAGGAATCTCATTAACCGCAATGATTCTGGTTGCATTCGATGTGGGCGACTTTAATGGGGATGGTAAAGATGACATGCTACTAACAATAAAATATACGAATGGCAATACAGAAACCAACATTTGCTATGCTTACGGAAAAGGCTGGCAGGTAAATGCGGTGACAGGTCTTGGTACATATTACTCCTATTTTCAAAGTGAAAAATTTGGACACGTGGTAACTGATCTGAATAACGATGGTATTGCAGATGTGGCCACTTATTATTTTACCTTTCCCGCATCGGGAAAGGTAAAAGTTAATTTTGGAAAATATTTTAAATACCCGGGGGCTCAGGGAGGTTTTCAGACAAAATCTGTGGAACATGTACATAACTATTTTCCTACTTGGAGTAGCGTTAAAACTGACCCTATTATTATGGGCGACTTTAGCGGAAATGGTGAAAAGGACATTTGCTACATCCTGAATTTTGAAGAATGGCGACAATCAGAAAAGCTACCTGTAAGCACCCGACGTTATGCATACACCCTCACTGATGAAGAAGTGGGAAGCGACCTGATTGTAAAGGCAACCAACGGATTAGGAGTACAGAACACATTGCTTTATTCAAAGTATAACCCTATACAATACACATACACAAGCTATCCGGTGCTTCGCTTTATGTCTCCATTTTATGTGGTAAGTTCGGTGAAAATATCCAATGGTGCAGGAGGATTTTTCCCGGCCACCACCTACGACTATACAGGGATGCAAGCACACGCTCAGGGAAAAGGGCTTTTAGGTTTTCAAAAAATAAATGTAACGGATAATCTTGCTGGCGTTAAATCCGTTACAACCTACAATTTGTACATCAACAACAATATGCACTTTTTCATTTATCCGGCTGACATAAAACAAACCGCCCTATCGAACAACCAGTTGCTGAGCCAAACCACGAACAAACTGAGCGTCAAAAATCTTGTTTCGAGATACCCAAAAGTATTTTATCCGGTTCCCATTTGTTCATTTACCATACAAAACGACCTGAATGGGACGTACATCGGATCAAAAAAGAGCATTCAGAGCCTGGATGATCTCGATGCATATGGAAATTCAACAAAAACAATCATGCTTAAAGATGAGTGGGTGTGGAATATTAATGATCCGAATACTGCATATGGCTGGCGTACTACTACCGAAAATCAATACAACCAGATCGAACTGCAGAATTGGCTTGTGGGGCGCCCTACACAAACCACAACAACACGATTTCACAAAGAAAACGGCGAACACACAGATATTACCATTCAGAATTTTCAGTATTATGAACCAGCAGAAGCACAATGGCCATTACTAAATAATGTTACAACCACACCCAATGGTTCGCAACTTCTTACCACACAGGTTGTTTATGATTACGACATGTTTGGAAATATTATTAAAGAAACTTTGAAAGCACCTAATGATAATGAGCTAAACGACAGGATAACGCACTACGAGTATTTTGAAGACAACTATTACGATGCCCGATTTATGACAAAAAAAATTGTTGAGGCACCGGGAGATAATTATCAAACGTACTATTGGTACAATCAATCGTGTGGATACATGACCTATCACAAAGACATATCTGGCCTCGAAACCACCTTCCAGTATGACGACATGGGCAACCATTATTCTACCAATCACCCCGATGGTAATGCTACTAAACATTATGTGTACTGGAGTTCTGGAAACTCACATGCGCCACCGGGAGCAAAATATCACACCAGCAACTGTAAACTAACTACACAATACCAACAGTGGGGTCTTACACTTACCTTTTATGATGCTTTAGGACGCGAATTAAGAACTGCAACACAAAGCCTGAATGGCCTTTACGTTTACACCGACAAAACCTATGATAATAAAGGCCGGTTATTCAAAGTCTTTGAACCCTATTTTAAAGGTACTTCCCCTATTCTCTACACCATGATGGAATACGACCATTTGGGGCGATTGGAAACAAAAACCAATACAGATGGCACTATTATTACAACAACTTATAACGGCAGGACATCCAAAACAACTAACCTTGAAACCGGGATTTGGAGCGACAAAACAGTAAATGCAGCGGGTATTATCGATCTTGCATCTGACATTTCAGGCACCACAATAAATTATAACTACGATGGTGCCGGCCGGTTATTATTAACCCACGCTGCAGGTGTGTTTACAACCATCGAATACGATGACGCTGGCAACCGCTACAAACTCTTCGACCCCGATGCCGGCACCATTGAGAGCCACTACAACGCCTTTGGCGAAATTAAGTACCAAAAAGACGGACAAGGAAACGAATACACCATGACCTACGATGGTATAGGCAGATTGCTTGCAAAATTTGCAATGCAGGGTGATTTTGAGGAAATCGGATTTCAGTATGGGAACAACAGTAGCCAACATGGTTTTGGCCAATTGAAAGAACAATCTGTGACTTATCCTATAAGTGATAACCTTCCCTTTGTTTTTTATGATTATACTTACGACCGACTTGGAAGGGTCGTGGCCAAAGAGGAATCTGTTGGTAACAAAACATTTACTTTTACTTACCAATACAACCCTTATCATGGACAGTTAGAATACACCACCTACCCATCGGGCTACCAAATAAGGAATATATACAATACCAGAGGATACTTGTATCAGGTAGTAGAGGGCAGCAAGGTATTGTGGCAGGCCAACCAAATGAATGCCCGAGGGCAACTTACTAACTATGAGTTGGGTAACGGACTGGTTACCATTAAACAATTCGATCAATACGGTTACATCAGTGCAATCTTTACACCTGGTGTACAATCGAATGGATATAATTTTGATGCAGCATCCGGGAATCTCACCTCTCAAGGCAATTATATGAAAATGTGGTGGGAGCACTACACTTATGATGACCTACTCAAGTCGAGGCTTGAAGGCTGGAGTATCTCATCACAGGTAAACGGATCGATCACTTACCTACAAAATGGCAATATCGACAACAAATCTGATGTGACTACACCCTCCGGAAAGTATGATTATGCTAGTGCAAAGCCACATGCCGTATCCAGAGTTGTGGGCCCGACACCACAATACTTGCAGAAAGCAAAACAACAGACTATTACCTATACCACCTTCAATAAAGTGAAAGAGATTACACAGCAATTTTACGCTCCGGCGGTTGACCGCCACCGGTTGAAATTTAACTACGGCCCCGACCAGGCACGCATAAAAACCGAATATTGTTACGTAATGGTGGATGGGACAGAAATCTTGAGGAAAACAAAATACTTTCTTGGCAATTACGAAATAGAAATAGACGATGCTGGTAATGAGCGCAAACTGCACTATCTTATTGCGGGTGA
>SABY01000135.1 GCA_009928785.1 Clostridia bacterium
TTCTGCATGTGCAATTCCCGGTGTGAAAAGAGCAGCGCACGATATTTTGCTGCTTATTGTGTAGCAACAAGCGATTGAGGCACGCTGATGTGAGGAAGGGAAAACCGAAAATGTGCAATTATTTTTTTATCGACAAAAAACGGATGACCTCTTAAGGAGTTTTGCCTGTTTCGGCGGCCTGTATCTGCGAAAGGCGTGTTACCACATCGGTATAAATTTGCTGGTAGAGCAAGAGATGCTGCTGGTACCAGGCGGTGCTCGAATCGTAGTGCTGCGGAGTAACCTGATGTTTTGTAAAAACTGCGGCCATGAATGCCTCGTTGCGCGCAGGGTCTTCCTGGCCAAGTCTTCTGTATTCGCGCAGGGTAGCCTCTGCAATCTGCAGATCGGCAATGATGCTTACCATCGAATCGGGCGCGAGGATGTGATCCGGCACACTGGCCGACTTCTTTTCGTCGGCGGGGCTGCACCCGGCTGCAAACGCTGCGATTATCATTATCACTACCGACAACGCGATCCAATTATATTTTAAACTCACAAACTTTTTCATTTAGCGAAAGCGATGAATAAGAAAAGGATTTTAATAAAAATAATTACTGACTACTTAACAAAAAAATGGCGCACGTAAGTACTTGCGCCACTTTTTTTGGTGGGATGAATATCAAGGTTAGTTGCCCACCTCCGACATAAATTTAATTCGCATTAGTCTTACTTCGGTCTCGTTGTATTCTTGTTCGCCCAGTTCGTCGAGAGCGTCCTGTATGGAGTCCGATTCGGCTTCGCGCCAATAGTCGAGAATTTCTTCCTGGTGGTATTGATCCACAGCTTCGTGAATGTAATAGCCTATGTCGAGTTTGGTGCCCGAAGCTACGATGCTTTCAATTTCGGTAATCATTTCTTCGAGGGTGAGATTTTTGGTGTGCGCGATGTCGTCGAGCGAGAGTTTGCGGTCGATGCTTTTGATGATATAAACTTTCATCCCCGACTTGTTCACCACCGACTTGACCACCATATCGTTGGGACGCATGATTTCATTTTCCTCCACATAGTTGCTGATGAGCTCGATGAAAGGGGCGCCATATTTCTGGGCTTTTCCCACCCCTACGCCGGTAATTTGCGTAAGCTCCTCCATGGTGATGGGATATTGTATGGACATATCTTCGAGCGACGGGTCCTGAAAGATGACAAATGGCGGCAGGTTTTCCTTGCGGGAAATCTGCTTACGCAAATCCTTGAGCATGCTATAGAGTCGTTGATCGGCGCTGGTAGCTTTGTGAGCGCCGGTAATCATGTCATCTTCATCGTCGGGATTGTCGTAGTCGTGATCGCGCGCCAGCATCACCGGATAGGGAGCGTCCAAAAATTCATAACCGAGTTTGCTCACCTTGAGCAACCCATAGTTGTCGATATCTTTTTTGAGGAGATTAGCGATAAGCGCCTGACGGATGATGGCATTCCAAAACTTCTCATCCTGGTCGGCGCCGCGCCCGAAGCTCTGAATTTTGTGATGTTTGTAAGATTTGAGTGTGGCAGTATTTCTTCCTACCAAAATATTGACAATATGCTTGGCTTTAAAAAGCTGCTTCACCTCCAGGATGGCATCGAGAACGATTTCGATGTATTCGCTGCCGTCGAATTTTTCTTTGGGATGCAGGCAGTTATCGCAGGCGCCACAGTTTTCCGACTGGAGGTCTTCGCCAAAGTAATGCAACAACTGCTTGTGGCGGCATATCGACGATTCGGCGTACGATACGGTTTCCAGAAGCAACTGCTGCGCGATCTCCTGTTCGGCTACCGGCTTGCCTTTCATAAACTTCTCGAGTTTCTGTATGTCGTCGTAGCTATAAAAGGTAACACAGTTTCCTTCGCCGTCGTCGCGGCCGGCACGACCGGTTTCCTGGTAATATCCTTCGAGGCTCTTGGGCATGTCGTGGTGGATTACAAAACGCACGTCGGGTTTGTCGATACCCATGCCAAAGGCAATAGTAGCCACGATTACATCCATCTCCTCCATCAAAAACTTATCCTGGTTGTTGCGCCGGGTGGCTGCATCCAGGCCGGCATGGTAAGGCAAGGCTTTGATGCCGTTTACCTGCAGGGTTTCGGCAAGTTCTTCCACCTTTTTGCGGCTAAGGCAATACACGATGCCCGATTTTCCTGAATTATTTTTGATGTACCGGATTACATCTTTTATTACATCGGTGGTTTTGGGGCGCACCTCATAATAAAGGTTGGGGCGGTCGAAAGATGATTTGTAAACGGTAGCGTCGAGGATGTCGAGGTTTTTGAGGATGTCGTGTTGTACTTTGGGAGTAGCTGTTGCGGTGAGCGCTATCACCGGCACATCCTGCCCAATGGCATCGATGATGGGGCGCAATCGGCGATATTCCGGACGGAAATCGTGGCCCCATTCCGAGATGCAATGCGCCTCGTCGATGGCATAGAATGATATGTTGATGCCTTTAAGAAATTCCACGTTTTCGCCTTTGGTGAGCGATTCGGGAGCCACATACAGCAACTTGGTGTGGCCGCTGGTGAGGTCTTCTTTAACCTGCGTAATCTCGGCACGGGTGAGGGAGCTATTCATAAAATGCGCGATGCCGAGCTTTGAGCCAAAGTTGCGAAGGGCATCCACCTGATTTTTCATCAATGAGATGAGGGGAGAAATGATGATGGCAGTACCAGGCTGCATGATAGCGGGCAACTGGTAGCACATCGATTTTCCGCCGCCGGTGGGCATAATAACAAAGGTGTTGTTGCCGTCGAGTAAATTGTGTATGATTTTTTCCTGATTGCCTTTAAAACTGTCGAAGCCAAAAATGCGTTTGAGCACTTTGCTCAGAGGCAAGTCCTTTGTTTCGGTGAGTGTAGGTTCGTAGTTAAACATAATTCGGTGTGTTGATACTGATCAGTTGTCAGTTAGCAAGTTTTTAATTTTATCTTTTAGTAGTTAAT
The DNA here is from genome assembly GCA_009928785.1 of Clostridia bacterium. Classification (GTDB taxonomy): domain Bacteria; phylum Bacteroidota; class Bacteroidia; order Bacteroidales; family 4484-276; genus SABY01. Next base: position 2,956 of record SABY01000135.1, read on the forward strand.
AGCTGCACGCGAACGAACAATTTTGATGATTATTTCTATTTAAAGTTTATCGTTAATTTTCCATCCAAGCGAGCAAGACAAATCTAAGTTAATTTTCGAGAAAGGGCAGAGAAACTTGCTGCTTACAAATTGTTACAGGGTTCCATCAACGGATTCTCTATTTTTAAAACAACAATAAAAATAAAGCTATTTGGTGATAAACCAGTAGATTTGCCGACAACATTTAACCTTTTTTATTTTCTCTTACTTTTATTAATGATGAATCTCACGCGCACTCAAATACAGGAAATCGCCCGAAACACGCTACAGAACGAAGCTGACGCCATTTTACAACTAAAAGAATATGTTGATGAAGATTTCTACAAGTGTATCGAGCTGATTTATCTTTGCCAGGGTCGGGTGATAATAACCGGCATTGGGAAGAGCGCTATCATAGGGCAAAAGATTGTTGCCACGTTTAATTCTACCGGTACGCCGGCCATTTTTATACACGCTGCCGATGCCGTACATGGCGATTTGGGTGCCATACGCAAGGATGATGTAATTGTGTGCATCTCCAATAGCGGCAATACACCCGAAATTAAAGTGCTGATTCCGTTTTTAAAACTTGCGGGCAACAAACTCATCGCCATGACAGGCCATCGCGACTCCTACCTGGGTCGGCAGGCCGATTTTATCATCAACACTGCCGTAGCACACGAGGCCTGCCCCAACAACCTGGCGCCCACTTCGAGCACTACGGCTCAGCTTGCTATGGGCGACGCGCTGGCGGTGTGTCTGCTCGAATACCGCGGCTTCACCATCCGCGACTTTGCCATGGTGCATCCGGGCGGAGCGATAGGGAAAAAACTTTTCCTGCGGGTGGCCGATTTGTATGTTAATAACGAAAAACCACTGGTGCAACACGACACCACCGTGCACGACGCCATCATCGAAATATCGTCGAAACGTCTGGGTGCTACTGCTGTGATGCATCATGGGCTACTGGCAGGCATCATTACCGACGGCGACCTGCGCCGTATGATACAGCAAGGCAAAAGCGCCGATAACCTCACGGCGCTTGACATCATGTCGGCCAACCCCAAAACTGTGGAAGCCGAAATTCTGGTGGCACATGCCCTCGACATCATGCGCAGCAACAACATCACACAGCTCATCGTAACCGAGCAGGGCGAATATGTAGGCATCATCCACCTGCATGATATCCTCAAAGAAGGAATTTTGTAAAACAATCTTTTATCCGCTACTTCTTGAAATAATTGATTTAATAATGAAAACAGGCTGAGCCTGTAAAAATAGAGCGGACGAGGTACAACCTCGTCCAAACCCAGGCGGACGAGGTACAACCTCGTCCAAACCCAAGTGAATGACTGCTAATTTACCTTCGTGTTAATTTGCATAATTCGCGACAATTCGCGGATTCTTTTTTTACCTTCGTGTTAATTGGCTTCATTCGCGACAATTCGCGGATTCTTTTTTTGTCTTCGTGCTAATTTGCATAATTCGCGTCAATTCGCGGATTGTTCTTTTGTGGACAAATTTGTAGATTCCTAAAAAAATCTCAATTCTCCCAAACCAGCCACCCATTCCTGCGTTTAAATGCAGCATCGGCAATATTTTTTTTGTCGGATGGTTTTATAGGCTGCTTTATGAAGGATTATGTACATGAGATTTTTCCCGAAGAGTAAAGTCCGGATGATGATTTTGCTAACCACCATGGTCGTTAGCAGTACAGCTTTTGGCCAGCTTACCAAAATAATGGGAACCGTCACTGATTCTCTCACCGGCGACCCCTTGCCATTTGTAAACATTGTTTTTCGCAATACCACCCAGGGTGTCACTACGGATTTTGATGGAAAATACTCTATCGAAACAAAGTCGCCCGGCGACAGCCTCACGGCCTCCTTTGTCGGCTATTTTACACAAGTCCATAAAGTTAAGATTGGAAAATTCCAATATATTGATTTCAAGCTACTACCCAAGAACGTTGAGCTTGAAACGGTGGTGATCGTGGCAGGTGAAAACCCGGCCGAAGTGCTGCTGCGCAAAATCATCCAAAATAAAAAAAACAACGACCCCGACAAGTACGACGCCTACCAGTACGAGGCTTACAACAAGATAGAGATCGATGCCAACAACATCACCGACAACTTTAAGCAGCGCCGCATCTTCCGTCATTTCGAGTTCATTTTTGATAATGTGGATACCTCCACCGTGAATGGCAAGACTTACCTGCCCATCTTCCTGTCGGAGTCGATTTCGGATGTGTATTCTAAAAACAATCCCAAACAAAGCATCGAAATAGTAAAAGCCAACAAAATATCCGGCATCGAAAACGAAAGTGTGATGCAGTTTCTGGGCGACAAATTCCAGCACACCAATATCTACGACAACTATATCGGGCTTTTTCAGAAAAACTTCATCAGCCCCATCGCCAATTTCGGGTTGAATTTTTATAAATATTATCTTATCGACAGCACCTATTTTGATAACAAATGGTGCTACAAAATTGTGTTTAAGCCGCGGCACAAACAAACCCTCACTTTCACCGGAAACTTCTGGGTGCACGATACTACTTTCGCTATCCGCCAGGTGGAGATGCGCATCATGGACGACGCCAACATCAATTTTGTAAACGATCTGGTAATCGCCAAAGAATTTGATCTGATCGACGGCAAATATTGGTTGCTTACCAAAGACTACATCATTGGAGATATCAACGTGGTAGAAAAAGGCGACAAGGTGGTGGGATTTTTTGGCCGCAAAACCACCACCTACCGCAACTTTGTAATAAACCAAGCCAAGCCCGATGAGTTTTATCGCCTGCCGGTAAATGTAGTGATAGAAGAAGGTGCTGACGATAAGCCGGAGGAATTTTGGCAGCAAAACCGCCACGAGGAGCTTACGCGCGACGAGAAGACGATCTATTACATGATCGACACGCTGAAGACCATCCCCAAATTCAACACCTACATCGACGTGATAGAGATGATCACCACGGGCTACTACGAAGCGGGGCTTTTCGAGATTGGCCCTTACGGCTCGATGATTAGCTTTAACGCTGTAGAGGGCGCCCGGTTCCGCCTGGGCGGACGCACCAGCAACAAATTCAGCAAGCGCCTTATGCTCTCCGGCTACACAGCATTTGGCACGCTCGACAGCCAATGGAAATACGGTGGCGGCGTACTGTACATGATCAACAAAAATCCGCGCCGCTCCGTGGGTGCCAATTTCAAGTACGACCTCGAACAATTGGGCGCTAGCCAGAATGCTTTTCGTGAAGATTTTTTCCTGGCCTTTCTCTTCCGGCGCAACCCTGCCGACAAACTTTCGCTGGTAGAAGAATGGAGCACTTTTTATGAACATGAATGGTTTAATGGTTTCAGCAACAAGATCAACATCATCCATCGCAACCTTTACCCCCTCAGCGGCAACACCTTTGAATATCACCAACCCGACGACACCCTGCAGCCTATCGGATACGAAACGGCCATTACATCCACCGAAATCCGCCTCGACACACGCCTGGCCTACAAAGAACGCTTTTTGATGGGCGAATTTGAACGCGTGAGCCTGGGGGCTAAATATCCCATCCTGGAAATACGCTACGGCTACGGCATCCCCAACCACCTGGGCGGCGACTACGAATATAACCGGTTGCAGATAGGCATCAGCCACTGGTTCAACACTTTCAACCTGGGATGGAGCAAATACATCATCGAAGCCGGGCGGATATGGGGAACGCTGCCATTCCCGCTTCTAAAACTCCACGAAGGCAACGAGACCTACTTCTTCGATCCCTATTCTTTTAATATGATGAACTACTTTGAGTTTGTCAGCGACAAATACCTAAGTGTGTATTACACGCACCATTTCGATGGCTACTTTTTTAATCGCGTGCCGCTGCTGCGCCACCTGAAATGGCGCGAGGTGGTTTTTGCCAAAGGCCTTATCGGCGGCCTCGACGAAGCCAACCGCGAATACTCCGTGTTTCCGCAGGGCATGTACATGCTGAGCAAACCCTATTTTGAGGCTGGCGCCGGCATCGAAAATATTTTCAAAATTATCCGTGTGGATGCCATCTGGCGCCTTTCCTACCTCGACCATCCCGACATCGCTAAGTTCGGCATCCGCTTCAGCCTTCAGTTTGCCTTTTAAAATATACTTTTACACCTTTATTCTTTTTATCTGTTGATTGCATGCTATTACAAACCAAAAATATTTTTAAAAAATACAAGCACCGCATGGTGGTAAACGATGTGTCGGTGCAGGTGGAGCAAGGTGAGATAGTGGGATTGCTGGGACCCAACGGCGCTGGCAAGACCACCACTTTTTACATGATCGTGGGGTTGATAAAACCCTATGCCGGCAAGGTGCTGCTCGACGATGCCGACATCACCAATCTGCCCATGTACCGGCGCGCCAAACGCGGCATCGGCTACCTGGCGCAGGAGGCTTCGGTGTTTCGCAAACTTAGCGTTGAAAACAACATCAGGGCGGTGCTGGAATTTACAAAATTTACCAGGTCGCAGCAGAAAGAGCGGATGGAACAGATGCTCGAAGAGTTTGGGCTGACGCATGTGCGCAAGAGCCTGGGCATTACCTTGTCGGGGGGCGAACGGCGCCGCACCGAAATAGCACGTGCGCTGGCCGTCGATCCTAAGTTTATCCTGCTCGACGAGCCTTTTGCCGGCGTGGACCCGATTGCTGTGGAAGACATTCAGGAAATAGTGGCCAAGCTCAAAGAAAAAAATATTGGCATCCTCATCACCGACCACAACGTGCACGAAACCCTCAGCATCACCGACAGGGCTTATCTGCTTTTTGAAGGCGCAATACTAAAAGCCGGCACTGCCGAAGAGCTGGCTGCCGACGAACATGTGCGCCGTGTGTATCTGGGGCAGAATTTTGAACTGCGGCGCTGATGCATATCTGTTTTTTAACTCAACTACTGCACTACGAAATCCCAAACAATAATAAAACAAATCCCAAATAAATCTCAATATTAAAAACTCAAAAACCAAAACCGTTGCGAATATTTGAAATTTGGCTTTTGGGATTTATTTGTCATTTGGGATTTGTTTTTTAGATTTTTGTTTAAAAAACTTTACAGACAAACACTTATTTTACGCTCATGATCAAACTATCTGTCGTCGTCATCACTTTTAACGAAGAGCGCAACATTGGCCGCTGCCTGGCTTCGGTGCAGGAAGTAGCCGACGAGATTCTGGTTGTAGATTCGCTATCGACCGACCGCACGGTAGAAATCTGTAAAAAGTATGGCGCCCGCGTGGTAAGTCATCCTTTTGAAGGATTTATCGAACAAAAAAACTTTGCTTTGCGCGAAGCTACTTTTCCGCACCAGCTCTCGCTCGATGCCGACGAGGCACTTACGCCGGAGCTAATCAATGGTATCATTGAGATTAAAAATAACTGGACCCACCACGGCTATTCCATGAACCGCCTGGCCAACTACTGCGGCCAATGGATCAGGCACAGCGGCTGGTATCCCGATGCCAAGCTCCGCCTTTACGACAGCCAGCGCGGACAATGGGGCGGCGTAAATCCACACGACCGCTTTGTGCTTACACCCGGCGCCACAACAGCTCATCTCACGGGCGATCTGCTGCACTATACTTATTACACCATCGAAGAGCATGTGGCGCAAAGCAACAAGTTCAGCACCATTGCTGCCAGCGAGCTGCTGGCACGCGGACGACGAGCTACAATTTTTAAAATTCTGGTGAAGCCGATAGCGAAATTTATCCGCAACTACATCATCCACGGTGGCTTCCGCGATGGCTTTTATGGTTTTGTGATTTGCCGGATGGCGGCGCATGAAACATTCCTGAAATACGTCAAGGCACGACATATTCGCCGGTCGGCCAGGGAGAGCGGGTCAAAATCGAAGTAAATTCAAATTGCAAAAGGACAAGTTCTAAAGAAATTCCAAATTCCAAAAAGACAAATCCCAAATAAATTCCAAATTCCAAAACGCAAACCTCGAAGCAGTTTGGTCTTTAGATTTCCATATTGAGATTTATTTGGAGCTGTTTACTCCGAATACTGGCGGATGATTTATTGATTTTTAGGGTTTTGGTAACAACCATTACATGATAAAACGTCAGTTGCTTAGCCTCAGCGCCAAAGCAATTTCACTTTATCTTTTAGCCTTTTCCACTTTAGCGCGCTCCCCTGCGGCTCCGGCAGTGCGCCGTCGAAGGGTGTTCCCATGCGCAGATATTCGGTGCGGAAAGTGCTGTTGCTCATGCCCCACTTGAGCAGAAACTGCCGACGGCCATCATTTTTCTTGACGCGGCGCACGCTCTTGCTGATAAAATGATAGCTGCGGCTTGCACTCACCCCTTTATAATAGCGCACCCCTGCTTGCCACAGTTTCATCATAAAATCGGGATCGGAATACATGCCGGGTGTGAACTCGGTGCTAAGTCCGCCCACCATATCCCACATGCGCCGGTGCACCACCAGCGGGTACCAACTGCTGCCGTTCCAGTCGGCGTGTTGGTAGTTTTTATATTGCGCCAGCAGCTCGCTTTCGCGAAATGTTTCGGGGCTGTGGCCAAAATCTTGGGGAGCAATCACGCATGGATTGAAAGTTTTGCGCGGCTCTATCTTGGTAGCTGACACCGAAAAGTAAGGATGGCCGATCTTTTCTACTTCCTGCCAAAGGTAAAAATCCCAGTCGGGCAGCAGGAAGTTGTCGTCGTCGATAAGCAGCAGGAAGTCGCTCTTTGCCAGCGAGGCAGCAGCGTTAAAAGCAAAACATACGCCTACATTCTTTTCGGAATAGCTGTAGCTAAAATTCTGTTGCTCCACCCATTGGCGGGTGCCGTCGGAGCCTTCGTTTACATGCACCACTATCTGATGCTGGTAGCGGCTGTGCTCGCGGATGCTGCGCACAAGCAACTGCAGGTGTGGCAAATTATTCCAGGTGGGAATGAGTATCGAGAACCGGTGTGAAGATTCCGCGAAAGCGGGATGAAAAGTGATGGGTGTCATTTGTTCGTTGTTCGTTGTTTGTTGTTCGTTGTTCGTTGTTTGTTGTTCGTTGTTTGTTGTTCGTTGTTTGTTGTTTGTTGTTTGTTGTTTGTTGTTCGTTGTTCGTTGTTCGTTGTTCGTTGTTCGTTGTTCGTTGTTCGTTGTTCGTTGTTCGTTGTTTATTGTTTGTTGTTTGTTGTTTGTTGTTCGTTGTTCGTTGTTCGTTGTTCGTTGTTCGTTGTTTGTTGTTCGT
>SABY01000136.1 GCA_009928785.1 Clostridia bacterium
AATGATTTCATCGTCCAGAAAGTCGATGTAGCGGATGTTGGTTTGCGAAGCTTCATTTTCCACCAGCGCCATATCCAATTCGTTTTCCAATAGTTTCTGTTCCATTTCGAAAGAGTTGCCGTTGAGCAGGTGGAGTTCGATTTCGGGATAACGTTTGTAAAAAGCTGCAATCACTTTCGGCACTACATACTGCGAAATGGTAGAGCTGGCGCCAATACGCAGAGAGCCTTTAAAAGTATCATTCAATCGCTCGATGTCAAATTCAAGCTCGCTGTAAAGCTGCCGCACTTGCTTCAGGCGGTCGTAGGTGAGCGTGCCGGCTTGCGTCAGGTATATCTTGTTGCCTTTTCGTTCGAACAGCGCCACATTCAGTTTGCTTTCCAATTCCTTGATGTGGTTGGTTACCGCAGGCTGACTGATAAACAGCTCTTCGGCAGCTTTCGAAAAGCTCAGATTCTCGGCCACCGTCAGGAAAACATTATCTCTGTAGTCCATTTAAAAACGTTTGTTAGGTCAGGATTGATCATTTATTTTACGCTGTGACTTCTTTGTTCTTCTTCTTTCTCTGCGTATTTTCGGAAGAAAAAGCAGGAACCACAAAGCGCGCAAAGAAGGCACAAAGAACAAAAAGAAAAATCTCCATGAGCTTAGTAAAGGTCTGCTGTCATCCGTGGTTTTTTCTTCTACTTTTTCTCCCCGTCGCCCCATCGCCCAGTCTCCCCGTCGCCCCATCTCCCCGTCTCCCCGTCTCCCCGTCCCTCCCTGTCTCAGTCTTCCCTTACCACAATCCCCGCGGCACCCGCTTCAATGGTTCCGATGGCAGCGGCTTCTGCTATGCCGGCCTCACGGAGTGCTGCAACCAATGCATCGGCATCTTTTGCAGCCACGGCGATGAGCAAGCCGCCGGAAGTCTGCGCGTCGCAAAGGATCAGTTTTGTAATTTCGGATATTGTATCGTCCCATTTTGTGAGCGCGGCCACATATTCCAGGTTATTTTTTGTTCCGCCGGGGATGGCTCCCTCCTGTGCCATCTGCATCACGCCTTCGATCAATGGCATCGCCGCGGCATGTAAAATAGCTTTCACTTTCGATCCCTGTACCATCTCTTTCAAATGCCCCAGCAACCCAAATCCGGTGACGTCGGTGCAGGCATGCACGGCAAAACCATTCATCAACCGTGCGGAGGTGGCGTTGAGCTGCAGCATCTGGTGGCGGGCGCGGGCGGCAATAGCTTCGGTGGCAAGGCCGCGTTTTATCGCGGTAGCAATAATTCCGGTGCCGAGCGGCTTGGTGAGTACCAGCACATCGCCGGGAAGTGCGGTACTGTTGCGCATCACCTTGTCGGGATGCACCACGCCCGTCACCACCATTCCGAACTTTGGCTCCGTATCTTCCACGGTGTGGCCACCCAGGATGGAGATGCCCGCCTCGGCAGCTTTGTCGGCGGCGCCGCGCAATATGTCGTGCAGCACCTGCATCGGGAGGCGGCTGTCAGGGAATCCCACGATGTTGAGCGCAAAAAGCGGTGTGGCGCCCATTGCATAAATATCGCTCAAAGCATTGGCGGCGGCGATGGCGCCAAAGTCGTAAGCATCGTCAACGATGGGCGTAAAAAAATCGACGGTTTGCACCAGCGCCACATCCGGCGAAATAAGATATACGGCAGCGTCGTCGGAGGTATCGGCGCTGATGAGCACATTTTTATCAAAAACCGGCGGAAGATCACGTAGCACTTTTTCGAGGTATTGCGGTCTGATTTTGCAGGCGCAACCCAGGCCGTGGGTAAAATGCGTAAGCTTGATTACTTCAGTGGTTGAAGGATATTCTATCGGACCCTCATCTTCCGGCCGCAGCCGCTTTACGGCTTTGATAATTTCTGTCGCTGCTTTTTCGATTTCGTTTTGAGAAGTAAATCTGCCGGTCGAAAAGCGGATGGTGCCCATGGCAAAGCGGATGGGAATTTTCATTGCGGTAAGCACCGGCGAGAGGTCGATGTTGTCGGCGTGGCAGGCAGCTCCTGCCGAGGCCGCCACACCCGTAAGCTCCGCCAGCAGTGTGTTGGCTTCGATGCCCGGAAAGCTGAGGCTAAGCGTGTTGGGCAGCCGCTGCTCGCGATGACCGTTAAGCCGTACATCGGGAAGCTCTTGCTTTAGTAAATCGTACAACCTATCGCGAAGCTCCTGTTGACGGTGATGGTTTTGCTGCATATCGCGCAAAGCAATTTCAGCGGCTTTTCCCAGCCCTACGATTTCCAGCACATTTTCGGTGCCGGCCCGGCGGTTTTGTTCGTGGTCGGCGCCATGTATCAGCTTTTGAATCTGCACGCCCTGCAGCACATACAGCACGCCGATGCCTTTGGGCGCATAGAGTTTATGACCAGCCACCGAAAACAAGTCAACGCCGAGCGCCCGCACGTCGGTGGGGATTTTCCCGGTTGACTGGGCGCCGTCGGAGTGGAGCAGTACGCCATGTTTTTTAGCAATGCGGCTAATCTCTTCGATGGGTTGGATGGTGCCCACCTCGTTGTTGGCGTGCATCACGCTGATGAGGATGGTGGCGGGGGTGATGGCTTTTTCGATCTCCATCGGGTCAACTATTCCGTCGGCATCCACAGCAACAGTAGTTATCCTGAAACCTTCTGATTGTAAATGGCGGCAAACCTCGCTCACAGCAGGATGTTCGATGGCGGTGGTAATGATGTGGTTGCCTTTGTCGCGGTGCTGATATGCCGCACCTTTTATCGCCCAGTTGTTGGCCTCGGTGCCGCCGCTGGTAAAAATTATTTCGGAAGTGTCGCAGTGGAGCAGTGCGGCCACCTGCCGCCGTGCCTCCTCGATGGCTTTGCGTGTGTGTACGCCGAAACTGTGCGCGCTCGACGGGTTGCCGAAATATTGTTCCAGATACGGACGCATGGCAGCCGCCACTTCGCCATCGATGGGCGTGGTAGCGTTATAATCGAGATAAATGGGGTTATTCATGGGATGAATTTATTTTGCTCTGATATTACTTATTGTGTGTGGATCAATAACCCCGCCCTTCAGGGTGGGGACAGATGGCCGGGACAGAAACCTGCGGGCTTTAGCCCGCAATACTTTTACATCAATATTTTACTAAGAACCAATTATTGTATTTATACTTATTTGGGCTAAAGCCCATTAAAATATTTTTGCCTTTTTATCCCCGGCCTAAAGGCCAGGGTTAGTGATCAGATGGCTACAAAATTTTATGTCAGAGCCATTTGTTTTAAAAAATCGAGCACCTTTTGTGAATTCTCTTTTGCGTCAGTGGTATCGGTGGCGAGGGTATGCACTTTTTCTAAGTCTCTTTTTTCCAGTCCAAAGGAATAGGTTTTGTCATAATAATCCAGTGTGATGCGGATGGCCGTTTCAAAGTCGCTTTCGCGGATGGCTGCTATGGCTGCTGCGGCATGTTGTCCGCCGAGGCGCCGCGTAATATGCTGCAGGGCGTCGATGAGTTCGTCGGCAGGATAGGCGGCATAATCTTTTACCAGGCGCCGGATACGCAAGGGCTGCGGCATGTCGAGACTGATCACCGTGCTGTTGCGCATTTTTGTAAACAAAGGATCGGGAATAATCACCTTGCCGATGCTGCGGCTCTCATCTTCAAGCCAGATTGGTTTTTCAAAATCCAAAGATTTAAAAGATTCAAAAAGATCGTTTTCAAATTGTTCGGTGGTGGGTTGTGGCAGCTCACCTATGGCGCCAAATGCCGAGCCTTTGTGATGCGCCAGCCCTTCCAGATCGAGCACCTGCTCGCCTTGCTGTTGCAGTTCATGGAGAATCTCCGTTTTTCCGGTGCCGGTTTTTCCTGACAAAATAATATAGTCAGCATCAGCATCAAGCGCGCGGCGAATGTATTGGCGGTAGTTTTTGTAGCCTCCTTCAAGTACAGACACCTCGAAGCCGGCAGTCGAAAAAAGCCAGGCCAGACTTTCGCTGCGCATGCCACCGCGCCAGCAGTGTATTCTGATTTCTTTACCGGGAGCAACTTTGCGTGCAGCTTTTATAAAACCACTCATTTTTGGACCTACAATATCAAGTCCGCGCATGATGGCGGCTTCCCTGCCGGCGGATTTATAAAGCTTGCCCACGGAGGCGCGTTCAGCATCGTCGAACAGCGCAATGTTAACCGCGCCGGGAATATGCCCCTGTGCAAATTCTGCGGGCGACCGCACATCGATAATGGGCAACTTGCTGTTGGCTAAAAACGCTTCGATATTTATTTGGTGAATCATGGCGCTTGCTGAAAAAGGCCAAAATTACACTTTTTGAAAAAGAGTCGATTAAGCCGCACCTGTTGCGCCAATGGTAAGATCCTACAGTTTTAAGCAGGATTGGAGGATTTACTAAAGTTCATCAAAAACCAAATATCAAATGGAAACCAAATTTCTAACATTACTGGCCAAAGTATCGATTCGATAAATCTGGCCCGCACGCGCCTACGCCGAAAGTTGGGACTTACCTCCACCAAAACGCCCATTAACAGCTTTCTTCAAAATTTATGATTTCATCTCCCACACCGTAAATTCCGAAAGTGCGTGCTGTCCGCATTTGTTGTAAGTTATAGTATATTTGTCAGCCCTCAAATTTTTTCAAGACAACTATTTTAAGGTTTTATTATTACTACAAAAAAGTAACACAGGTGTGTTGATCTTCTCTGGGTCGAACACGCTGACCAGCAAAAAAATAGCGTATGGAAGCACTAAAAATACTTGTTCTTGATGATGAAAGGAAGATTACCGAACAGCTTCATAAACAGTTGACGCGCCGCGGCTGCGAGGTTTTTCAAGCCAACGATTCGCAATCTGCATTCGACATCATGGAGCGGCAGAAAATCGACATTGCGCTGCTCGACTTTATGATTCCCCACGATTTGAATGGCATCGATATTCTAAAACGTATCAAAATTGATTTTCCCGCCACAGAGGTTATCATGGTGAGCGGCCAGGAAGATATCGACGTGGTAATTGAGGCACAGCGACAAGGCGCCATCGATTTTGTAAGAAAACCGTTTAGTTTATCCGAAATATTTTTTGCCATCGAACGCACCGGCAGGTACGTTCAACTGCGCAATCGGCTTAGCTCTGTCGAAGACCAGAAATCGCTCATCTCACGGGAACTCGAAAACAGCATCCAACGCGATTTTATTGGCATCAGCCACAGCATACGCGAAGTAGTGGAGATGGCCATAAAGGTTGCAGCCGACAGCGACGCCAGTGTTTTGATAACCGGCGAAAATGGAACCGGCAAGGAGATTCTCGCACGTATTATCCACTATGCCAGCAACCGCCGAAAGGAGATGTTTGTGCCGGTTAACAGCTCGGCCATCCCCGACGCGCTTATCGAAAGTGAGTTTTTTGGCCACCAGAAAGGGGCTTTTACCGATGCCAAAGAGGACAAAAAAGGTTTTTTTGAAATGGCCAACGGAGGCACCTTGTTTCTGGATGAGATTGCCGACATGCCTTTTTCTTTGCAGGCTAAACTGCTTCGGGCTATGGAGGAGCGCAAAATAAAACGCGTGGGTGGTACCAAAGAGATTGCCGTGGACTTACGCATCATTTCAGCCACCAACAAAAACGTTGAGAAACTTATTCAGGACGAGAAATTCCGTTTAGACTTGTATCACCGTATCAACACCTGTATTATTCATATCCCGCCGCTGCGCAGCCGTCCGGAAGATATTGAACCGCTCCTGCAACATTTCATCGAAACGCTTTGTAACAAGAAGAAAAAGCAACCACCCAGGCTCGATCCACAATTGATTTTGCATCTTAAACGCTACGACTTTCCCGGCAATGTGCGTGAACTGCGCAACATGGTCGAACGGGCATTGATACTGGCCACTGGCAATGTGCTTACGCCAGATGATTTTGCTATAAAATTTGGAGCACCAAAAGCTGTGGAATCCGAAAAGGGTATAAAAGCACTGAATTTGGATGAAAACGAAAAATTGATCATTGAAAACGCTTTGCGAATGGCCGCCGGTAATCAAAACAAGGCCGCGGATTTGTTGGGACTTTCGAGAGATGCGCTTAAACATCGCATCAAAAAGCATGGGATTGTCCTACAAAAAGTCGTGGAATAATCATTGGATATTATCACAAAAGCCTGCCTTTAAAATAGCCCACCCATCGTTTTCAGATTGAAAATGATTCCTCTCCTATTTTTTGGAAAATAAATGCCGAAAGATGCTTTTGGAGCTTGTTTGGATTACAAAAGCTTTTAGAACCACTATAAATTAACATTTTAACATTTTTGTTTTAAAAAAAATAAGCCCTCCGCAAACTGTTTTGATTCCATCGTTTATTTTGTTAGCTGATTAAAATGTTTACACATTTAAATGACCATTTGGGCAATTCGTCAACAAAGTTATTGCAATGGATGATAAAAACATTAGTAGTTTTAGTTCCTGATTTCTGCTAATCACACTTTAATATCATACTTATGAAAAAACTTTTTACACTACTGTGCACTATTGTTGTGTTTGTAAGTGCCATCAACGTTTTGGGCAGCAATACAACCGGAAAAGAAAAATCTGCAACAGCAAACTTTTCTACCGACATCACCCTGCTTACTTCCGGAAGCAGCATCAACTATGTGGATATCTCTACCGGATCGCCGGTAAGTTGGCAATGGACTTTTGAGGGTGGTCAGCCAGCCACCTATTCCGGAAAAATACCGCCGCCTGTCAAGTATAACTTCAGCGGCCAATACGATGTGGTTCTTACGGTGCTGGATGGTTCCGGCAATGTGAGCATCGAAACCAAAAGCGATTATATCGATGTAGTAGATGCTCCGCCGGGATGGAGCCCACAAACGTCAGCAAGCACACATTTGATTTCGGTACCGGCCTCCATCACACTTACCGGATTTCCAATAGCCTATGGTAATTTTTTGGGTGTTTTTTATCTCGACGAAAACAATCAGGAGAAGTGCGGCGGCTTCACTCCATGGGACGGAAGTAACAACCGCGCCCTAATTGCTTTTGGCGACGATGCCACTACACCTGTCAAAGAAGGGTTTGCTGATGGCGAACTCATGCGCTGGAAGGTTTATCTGACACAATATGCCGATCAGGCCGATGCTATCGTTGCCTACAACCCTGCGATGCCTGTGAGCGATGGTAATTTTCATGGCAATGGTATGTCGGGAATTACCTCTTTGGACGTTTCATATACAATTCCGTTGGTGGTGCAAGCTACTGCCTCCCCGGCGCAAATTTGTGCCGGTGCACCTGTGCAGCTCAACGCGGTTGCCAACGGTGGAACGTTATCATACAACTACAGTTGGAGCTCATCGCCAGCCGGTTTTATTTCTAATCTGCAAAATCCTGTTGTTTTTCCTGGCATAAATACTACCTACACCATTGTTGTAAATGATGGTGATAATACCGCAACAGCTTCCACAGCAGTGATAGTCACAATTCAGCCGGATGCTAATGCCGGAGCTGATGCTACAATAGTGGCCGGGCATAGCTTTGATGTGTCAGGGTCTGCTGTTTCGGGAGCCGCTGCTTTGCAATGGGCTACCAGCGGCGATGGAACTTTTAGTAGCTATTCCATCCTTCATCCCAAATATGCTCCCGGCACAGGCGATATTATTGCAGGGCAGGTGCAGCTTTGCCTTACCGCGCAGCCTGTGGCACCGTGTGCAAACCCCGACAGCGATTGTATGAATCTAGTTATCGAACCTTCGGTGATTGTATCAGCCGGTACCGACCAAACAGTATGCGCCAATCAAACCATAGTTCTCTCTAATGCCAGCGCCGAAAATTATAGCGAAATTATGTGGAGTACCAACGGTAGCGGTACTTTTGATAAAGCCAACCTTTTACATCCCGAATATTTTCCTTCGGCGGATGATGTTAGTCTTGGAAGTGTAAGTCTGTGCATTACAGCCACCGCCTTACCCCCCGAAATAAGCAGCGTTGCTGATTGCATGACGGTTTCATTTCAACAACTGCCTGAGGTGGATGCGGGTTCGGATTTTCTTGTTTGCCAGGGCAGCAGTATAAATGTATCAGAAGCCACTGCCACAAATGCAGGAAACCTCCTTTGGATCACCAGTGGTGCAGGAACTTTTAGTAACCAAAATGAATTGAACCCGATTTATTACCCTGATTTTTTTGATTATCAGGCGCAATGTATCACGCTTACGCTAATGGTTTCAGGCCTCGACCCATGTACCACAGGAAGTCAGGATGCCGTAGAGGTTTGCTTTAAATTATTACCGCAGGCCGATGCTGGTGGCGATCAGATAATTTGTGCTGCCGATCAGGCGGAATTGTCTGGCAGCTTTCAGGATGCATGCGGCACAGCATGGACCACGCAAGGTGACGGAACTTTTGATGATGCCAATGCGCTGCAAACTACTTACACGCCTGGTGTTGCCGACAAAACGGAGGGCAGCGTTTTACTTTGTTTCACCGCACAGCCATGCGATCCTTGTATTAATGCTCATACCGATTGCCTTACGCTCACCGTGCAACCGCAGGCCACCGTCGATTTGGGTCTCGATGCTTTGCTTTGTGAAAATGAAATTTTTGTTTCCAATACTTCCACTGCGGCCAATTATTCACAGGTGCAGTGGTTTACCACCAACGGCACCGGTATTTTTGAAGACGAAACGCAATTGCTAACGTCCTATTTTCCTTCTGCTGCCGATTATCTTGTGGGGTGTGTCACATTAGGGATTATGGTTAGCAGTATTAATCCCTGCGAGGCCGTTGCCGAAGACTTCGTAGAGTTGTGCTTCCAAACGCCACCAGCAGCCGATGCCGGAGCAAATGCTACCGTTTGCGAAGGTCAAAACTTTGTGGCTACACAGGCTACGGCAGGAAATTTTTCTGAGATTCAATGGACTGGAGGCGACGGATTTTTTAACGATCCAACGATTTTGAATGCTGTCTATACACCGGCAGCCTCAGAAGCCGGCACTTCCATTGAGCTTTGCCTCACTGCCAGTCCTCTCGATCCGTGCAGTATGGTTGCAATGGATTGTCTTTCGCTTTTCGTACAGCCCACTCCCGAAGTTTTTGCAGGCGACGATGTTACCTTTTGCGAAGGGGTTATTGTGCAATTAAATCAGGCAATAGCAAGCAATTATTCCCAGGTGATGTGGATGCCTGTCACAGGAATGGGCGATTTTTCTAATTTTTTCAGTTTGACGACCAGTTATGCACCCTCGCCATTCGATTATCAGGCTGGTTGCATTACGCTGGCGCTGACGGCTCAGCCAGTGAATCCCTGCATTTTTGCCGTAGTTGATACACTCGAAGTATGTTTTCAAAAACCGGCTGCAGCCGATGCCGGCCTGGATCAGACAGTGTGCGGGACGGATGCCTTTCAAATAGTATCTTCCGACGCATTGCATTTTACCACAGTAAACTGGACAACGGCGGGCGATGGTACTTTTGACAACCCGCAATTACTGCATCCCAATTATTATCCCGGCAATGCCGATATAGCAGCTCTTTCTGTTAATCTTACTATAACGGCACAGGGTATTTCCCCATGTGCCACTGCGGATTCCGATGCACTGACATTGACCGTGCAGCCGTCGCCGGATGTTTTTGCAGGTTCGGATGTCGTGTTGCCTGCCGGTGAGGTTTACATCAATGATGATGCAACCGTTGCTTTCGCGGATTCATTTTTCTGGCAATCTTTCGGTGATGGTACTTTTGATGATCCCAACATTTTGCATGCTCAATATACGCACGGTTCCGCCGATCAGGCCAACGGCAGCGTGAGGCTGTTTCTCGCGGCTCAGCCCATAAGTCCGTGCCTTGTCGCCGAAACAGATTCGTTGATACTTTCAGTTGCGTCTCCCCCCATGGTTTCAGTACCCGAAGATTTCGTTATTTGCAGCGATGCATCGGCGATTCTTTCTGAATCCAATGCGGGAAATTTTGCTTCCCTGCTTTGGCAAACCATTGGCGATGGTACTTTTGACGATTCCACAATTTTAAATGCTGTTTATTATCCGGGAGCGGCTGACGCCAGCGCGGGAACGGTGGAATTGTGCCTTATCGCGCAACCGCTTTTGCCTCTTTTTCCACCAGCCATGGATTGTATCGAAATAACAATTCAAAAAGCGCCCACCGCTTTTGCCGGAAACGATCAGATTATTTGCGAAAGCGAAAATGTAGAATTAAGCGAAGCTACGGCCAATAATGCTGAGGCAGTT
>SABY01000137.1 GCA_009928785.1 Clostridia bacterium
AGTTTGTTGTTCGTTGTTCGTTTCCCGAATCGCAAAGCTCTCGGGATTTCCCCGATGGGTCGGGGCAGGCTGCTACGCTCAAGTTTGTTGTTCGTTGTTTGTTTCCCGAATCGCAAAGCTCTCGGGATTTCCCCGATGGGTCGGGGCAGGCTGCTACGCTCAAGTTTGTTGTTCGTTGTTTTTTGTTTGTTTCCCGAATCGCAAAGCTCTCGGGATTTCCCCGATGGGTCGGGGCAGGCTGCTACGCTCAAGTTTGTTGTTTGTTGTTTTTTGTTCGTTTCCCGAATCGCAAAGCTCTCGGGATTTCCCCGATGGGTCGGGGCAGGCTGCTACGCTCAAGTTTGTTGTTTGTTGTTCGTTTCCCGAATCGCAAAGCTCTCGGGATTTCCCCGATGGGTCGGGGCAGGCTGCTACGCTCAAGTTTGTTGTTTGTTGTTTGTTGTTCGTTTCCCGAATCGCAAAGCTCTCGGGATTTCGCTACGCTCAAGTTTGTTGTTTGTTGTTTGTTTCCCGAATCACAAAGCTCTCGGGATTTCGCTACGCTCAAGTTTGTTGTTTGTTGTTTGTTGTTTGTTGTTTGTTGTTTTCCTCGGCTGTGGACTGTTGTTTGTTGTTCGTTGTTGGTTGTTGGTTGTTGGTTATGAAATCCAATTTAATATTACTTAACAGCAGCAGCAGCGCCTTTTGGTGTACTTTTGCACCCTTTGGCAAACTTGAACATTTGCAAAGTGCCGCTGTTCAATAGACAAAAACAACGTTTTATTATTTTAATGAAAAATTAAATGGCCAAATTTGAAATTATTATGCCCAAGATGGGCGAGAGTATCATAGAAGCCACCATTACCAAATGGCTCAAAAACCCCGGCGATACCATAGCCGAAGACGATTCACTGGCTGAGATCGCTACCGACAAAGTGGATTCAGAGATTCCTTCACCCGTAGAAGGTACCATGAAAGAGCTACTTTATAAAGAAGGCGACGTGGTGCCGGTAGGAAAAGTAATTGCCATCATCGAAATGGAAGGCGACGACGAACAACAGGAAGAAGAACTGAAAGAAACAGTGGAAACCACCAAAGAAACCACGCAGGAAACCAAAGACCAGCCTGCTCCCAAAGAGGATAAAAAGGATGAAGAAAAACCAGCAGCAGCAGCAGAAAAACCCGTGGAAGATGAAAAACCTGGCGATTTTGCAGCAGCTTCGCGATTTTATTCGCCACTGGTGAAAAGCATCGCCAAAACCGAAAACGTTGCTTTATCAGAGCTGGAAAAAATAAAAGGTAGCGGCAAAGACAACCGCGTGACCAAAGACGATCTGCTGCAATATCTCAACGATAGGAAAGATCAAAAAGCTCCCGCTGCTACAGCAGCAAAAGATACTGCACCAGCCACTCCGTCGGCTGCACCCAAAATGGAAGCACCAAAAGTAACTACCAGCGAGGGCGACGAAATAGTAGAGATGGACCGCATGCGCAAACTCATTGCCGATCACATGGTGATGTCGAAGCAGGTTTCGCCACACGTCACCTCCTTTATCGAAGTGGACGTTACCAACATCGTCAACTGGCGCAACAGTGTGAAAGACGGTTTCGAGAAACGCGAAGGACAAAAGATAACCTATACGCCAATTTTCATAGAAGCCGCAGCTCAGGTACTACGCGATTATCCGATGATAAATGCCTCGCTCGACGGAACCCGCATCATCAAACGCAAACGCATCAATATTGGAATGGCCACCGCGCTGCCCAACGGCAACCTGATAGTTCCGGTGATAAAAGATGCCGACGAGTTGAACATGATTGGAATGGCAAAGCGCGTGAACGACCTGGCCAACCGCGCCCGCAACAACAAACTCGATCCCGACGATATTCAGGGCGGCACCTTTACCATCACCAACTTTGGCAGCTTCGACAGCCTCACCGGTACACCCATCATCAACCAGCCGCAACTGGCGATTCTTGGCCTGGGTGCTATCAAAAAACGTCCGGTGGTGCTCGAAACCGCCCACGGCGACGTGATCGCCATACGCCAGATCATGATACTGTCGCTGGCCTACGACCACCGCGTGGTGGATGGCGCCCTGGCTGGCATGTACCTGCGAAGCCTGCGCGACAAAATGGAGAGCTTCGACCAGGATATGAGCATTTAGAGATTTATTCAACAAATATTACTAAAGCTGCCCCGCGCTTGCATGACAATGATGGTGGCAGCTTTTCTTTTTTTATAAAAAAATCATGGAATTAAAACTCAACAAGTCTATCGCATTTTTTGATCTGGAGACCACCGGCATAAAAGTGGCCACCGATCGCATTGTGGAAATCAGCATTGTGAAGATCATGCCCGACGGCAGCCAAAAAATCCTTACACGAAAGATTAATCCCACTATCCCCATCCCGCCATTTACCACCGAAATACATGGCATCAGCGATGAAGATGTGAAAGATGCGCCTACTTTTAAAGAAATCGCTCACGAGGTGGCGCAGTTTTTTGGCAATGCCGACCTGGCAGGATACAACTCCAACCGCTTCGACATCCCGCTGCTTATAGAGGAATTTCTGCGCGCCGACGTGGATTTCGACCTCAGCGGACGCCGCTTTGTAGATGTTCAGAATATCTTTCACAAAATGGAGCCACGCACACTGAAGGCTGCCTACCAGTTTTATTGCAATCAGGAACTCATCGACAACCATTCGGCGGAAGCCGACGCAGTGGCGACTTACGAAATCCTAAAGGCGCAGCTCGACAAATATCAGGGAGTAGAATACAAGGAAAAAAAAGGAAAAGCGACCGTGCCAGTGGTGAACGACATTGCTGCATTGAGCGAGTTTTCGGTGCAGCACAACAACGCCGACCTCATCGGGCACATCATCTTTAACGAAGTAAATGTGGAGGTTTTTAATTTTGGAAAACATAAAGGAAAATGCGTTGAGGATGTTTTTGGTCGCGACCCTTCCTACTACGACTGGATGATGAAAGGCGACTTCCCGCTCTCCACCAAAAAGGTGATCACAGCCATCAAACTCAGGAGTTTCAACAAAGGAACAGCAGTGAAATAAAAGTGCGCGGTAACTTTTCGGCACGTGAATCGTTTTTAGTGTTAAAGCATTTTTACATTTAACCGAAGCAAAATAATATTGTGAATTATGATGAAGCGTGGGTTGATCATAGTATTGATTTGGATGGCAACAACAGCAGCATTGTCTGCACAAGACAAAGCCGTCGAGATACTGAAAACCGCCATCGATCTTAACAATCAAAAACAATATGATGCATCGCTGGAGCTTTGCAACCGTGCGCTGCACATAGCCCCCGACCTAAGCAGCGCTTGGTTTTTGCGGGGCTACAACCATTATTGTCTGGAGAAATACCAGCAAGCCATCGACGATTTTTCCGTAGCGCTTCATTACCAACCAAAGTACGCCGACGCATTTTACTATCGCGGCAAGGCGCAGCAGTATAATGGCAATTACTACAATGCCCTGCTCGACCTTAACAAAGCCCGCCAGCTCGATCCCGGAAGAGCCACCATCCTCACCCTTCGCAGCATCTTCAGCTCTACGAAATCTAACGTTTCAAAGTAAGTTCGCAGTTCGCAGTTCGCAGTCCTCAGTAGGCAGTTCTCAGTCCTCAGTCTTCAGTCCTCAGTCCACAGTCTTCAGTTTTCAGTTCGCAGTCCTCAGTAGGCGGTTCTCAGTTCTCAGTCTTCAGTCCTCAGTCTTCAGTCCTCAGTCTTCAGTTCTCAGTCCTCAGTAGGCAGTTCGCAGTCCTCAGTTCGCAGTCCTCAGTTCGCAGTCCCCAGTTCTCAGTCCTCAGTAGGCAGTTCGCCAGGCAAATCACCAACAGTTTAGCAGAGATTATCCAGATCACTATTTTTTTAAATATTTTTGCCGGGACACATCCATCAATATCTGCACCCATGCCAACACTCGAACGACGACTTTTTAAAGCTGCCCAACTGATGCGGACAGCCAAAAACCTTACTGTTTTTACCGGAGCCGGTGTGTCTGTCGAAAGTGGTATTCCGCCATTTAGAGGCTCGTCAGGGCTGTGGCAGAAATACGACCCGCAAGTGCTCGATCTGCACTATTTTTACCAAAACCCGCTGGAATCGTGGCGTGTCATAAAAGAGATTTTTTATGATTTCTTTGGCAACGCCAAACCCAACGCTGCCCACCTGGCGCTGGCACGCCTGCAGGAGATGGGCTTGCTGCGCTGCATCATTACCCAAAACATCGACAACCTGCACCAGGAAGCCGGCAACACCATCATCCACGAGTTTCATGGCAATTCACAAATTTTAAAATGCACCGCATGTGAACAGCATTACCCTGCCGGCGAAATCGACCTGGGAGTTTTGCCACCCAAATGCCCCGATTGTGGTGGATTACTAAAGCCCGACTTTATCTTTTTTGGCGAGGGCATCCCCATGGATGCCTATCATCAGTCGCAGGCAGCAGCAAGAGTGGCCGACATCTTTGTTATCATCGGCTCTACCGGTGAGGTGATGCCCGCCAACCAGATTCCGGTTATCGCCAGGCAAAGCGGCGCCAAAATCATCGAAATAAATCCGGAGCCTTCCCATTATACCCATGTCATCACCGATATTTATCTGGGCGGCAAAGCTGGTGAAATACTGCCGCGCCTCCTGCACAAAATCGAAAACAATTCATCATCAAATTAATATTTTCATAATGAAGCATCATTTAATAAATCACACATTCATTTGGGTATTCGCAGGCCTGTTTGCTTTTACCCCTGGCGCTCAGGCGCAGAAAAGCGATTTAAAAAAGCAGCTTTCGACACTCGACACCTATTATTCTAAAGCCCGCTCCGACTGGGACGTTCCCGCGTTGGCAGTGGCTATTGTAAAAGATGGCCAAATTATTTTTGAGAAAGGCTATGGCCAACGCGACATCAACAAAGGAGGAACTGTGAATGAAAACACCATGTTTGCGGTGGCTTCCAACACCAAAGCCTTTACGGCTGCTGCGCTGGCTATTCTTGTTGATGAAGGAGCAATCCGCTGGGACGACCCCGTTATAAAATATCTTCCCTGGTTCAGGATGTACGACCCATACGTTACGGAGCACATGACCATCCGCGACTTGCTGACACATCGCAGCGGCCTGGCCACCTTTAGCGGCGACCTGCTGTGGTACGGCAGCACTTACAGCCGCCGCGAAGTGATAGAACGCGCCCGCTTTCTGAAACCGGTTTATGGCTTCCGAGAAGACTTCGGATACTCCAACATCATGTACATCGCTGCCGGCGAAATTATTCCTGCCGTTACTGGCAAAAGCTGGGACGACTTTATTAAGGAGCATTTTTTTGAGCCGCTGCAGATGACGCGCTCTATCACTACCACCACACAGCTCGACAAATTCGACAACATAGCCACGCCGCATACCGATTTTAATGATTCAGTTATCGCCATCGATTATTTGAATTGGGACAACGTGGCAGCCGCTGGCGCCATCATTTCGAGCGTGCATGATATGTCGCAATGGCTGATGCTGCAACTCAACCGCGGCATCGTTCATGGCGACACCATTTTTAGCCCGGCACGCAGCCGCGAAATGTGGAGCCAAAACACCGTGCAGAATGTTTCCGGCTTTACAGAAAAAAACTGGCCCACCACTTTTTTTAAATCTTATGGCCTGGGCTGGGGTTTGTTCAACTATCTGGGGCATAAAATAGTGAGCCACAGCGGCGGCTACGACGGCATGATTTCCTACACATGCCTGGTTCCCGACGAAAATTTGGGCTTTGTGATTCTCACCAATAAAAACTCGATTTTGTATTATCCGCTAATTTATCAAACTTTGGATGTTTTGCTTGGCGGTGCGGATAAAGACTGGAGTGCTTTTGTTCTCGACCTGAACCGGCAGCGCGACAAAACACCTGCCGGCGATAAAGAACGCTCGCCTGCCGAAAAATACAGCAATACCTCTCCCACCCTGCCACTTGAAAAATATACAGGTGTTTATTCCGGGCAGCTTTATGGCGATGCCAACGTTTATCTGCGCAACGACACGCTGATGGTGCAACTGGTCCCCTCGCCGCAGTTTCTGGGCACCTTGCGTCATCTCTATTTCGACACTTTCGAGATCACCTTCGCTAACTTCCCATCGCTGCCTAAAGGCACCGTGCAGTTTGTGCCGGATGCGCAGGCCAACATCCATGAGATGAAAATCGACGTCCCAAATCCTGACTTTGATTTTACGGAGCTGGAGTTTTTCAGAAGCAATGAATAAAACATGAACACCCATGGCGGTAAATTGAAAATATTAACAAATCGGTTCTTTTTTAACATTAAAAACCCCTATCCGTTTTTTATCATTAATCATTTGTAAGACTGCCGGATGGAATCTTTGCTTTACTTTTGCCAAAAAAACGGCGGTGAATCTAACTGACAGGATTAACGTATGTAGCAAGCTGGGCGAAATCCTTCGCAACCCCGACGAGGAGAAGTTTCGCAGCTTCCGCAAGGAGATCAGCGAGCTGCGCGAACTGGTGGTGCAAAGCCGCAACTACAACCCGTGGTTTACGCCCGAAAATGTACAGCAGGCCTTGCTTGCTATCGGCCAGAGCCTGCACCATAAGAAAACCGAAAAGTGGCTGTGCCATTATCCCATAGATAAGCTGGAGCGCAACGAACCGAAGACCATTGCCGTGATAATGGCCGGCAACATTCCGCTGGTGGGATTTCACGATTATCTTTCGGTGATGGTTACCGGCAACCGCTTTCTGGGAAAGCTTTCGGGCAGCGACGACAAACTGTTACCGCTCATCCACCGCTTTATCGAAAAGATAGAGCCGGAATTCAAAGGCATGGCTACTTTTACAGACGATTTACTGAGTGGTTTCGACGCCGTGATAGCAACCGGAAGCAACAACACAGCCCGCTATTTCGATTTTTATTTTAAAAAATATCCCCACATCATCCGCCACAACCGCAACGGAGTGGCCGTTCTGACGGGTAAGGAAAGCGTTGATGAACTCACACAACTCGCACGCGACATCTTTGGATATTATGGCCTGGGCTGTCGCAACGTTTCTAAAATTTATATTCCGGAAGGTTACAATTTCGATCTGTTTTTTGAATGTATCAAAGATTTTTCGGGTGTAATTTCCAACCACAAATACCACAACAACTACGATTACAGCAAGTCGGTTTTTCTGGTCAACCGGCAGCCGCACCTCGACAACGGTTTCCTGTTGCTGCGCGAAGATGCTGCTATTGCCTCACCGGTAGCCGTGCTTCATTACGAAAAGTATGCAAGCCTTGCGGCAATAAAAAAACAGCTTACGCAGATGCAGGATCAGATACAACTTGTGGTGAGTATTTCAGACGAAATACCTTGCGCAATAGCGCCCGGAAGAAGCCAGTTTCCTGAACTTTGGGATTATGCCGACGGCGTGGACACTCTTGAATTTTTAATTAATCTCAAATAACTTTTTGGAAAAATGATTGGTTATTACAAATTAATAACTACTTTTGCCCGCCGAAATTAAAAGGTATTAAACATGAAAAAAGGAATTCATCCAAAGGAATACAGACCTGTAGTTTTTCAGGATATGTCGAATGGTTACACTTTTATGACCCGCTCTACAGCGGCATCGCGTGAGACCATCAAATGGGAAGAAGACGGAAAAGATTATCCGTTGATCAAACTTGAAATTTCGCACACCTCGCACCCTTTCTTCACCGGAAAGATGAAGCTGGTGGATACGGCAGGTCGTGTGGACAAATTCAAAAACCGGTACAAAAGCCATCTCGAGAAGAAATAGGGACCGCGCATCCTGTTGAAATAAAAAAAGCTTTCACTACGCGTAGTGAAGGCTTTTTTCGTTTGCCTGAAACACCAAATTAGCAGAGCGTAAAATCTACTTTACAATCAGCTTTTGGGACCAGGAATTTTGGGTAGTAATGGTTTTTACAAAATAGACCCCCGGACTGTATTTTTCTAAATCAATTTCGTTGGTTGGCGCATCAAACTTTTGGTGAAATAGCGGCTGCCCTTTCAGGTCAAATATCCAAACTTCGGTTTCTTCGGCAATATTCAGAAAAACCCTTTGCGTAGCCGGATTGGGGTGAAGGCTGGCTTTTGCACCGGCGGGCTTTTCATTCACATTTAGCAACACATCATCAGGTGTGACGAGACCTGTGGTATCGCCATTTTTTACAAATCCCTGGAGGTTGTAGCTATCAAATATTAAGAAATCCTCATGCCTTTTGGCTGTTTGTCCTAGTCCGCTGGCGTAGGCATTGCCATCAAAAAAACCATAGTCCCACATAACATTCATCATAAGTTCGGTGCCTTCTTCACATGGTACGAGCCTCAGCGCGTCGTCCTGATACGCGTAATTGCCTATCGATACAATATCAGTAAGTATGGGGGATCGTTCATGGTGCATCTCCGAAAGCAGATGATAGGGCACCGCGTCGCACATCCCATTGAAACCCTGATCATCGGCGCAAATATCATATAAAGTTCCCGGGAGCTGGTTGGCTATAAATGTTGGCGTGTTGTAGTAACTCCTGGTTATGTCCTGAATGTTCAAATAACCCAACCCAAGATGTTTTTTAATAATATGCTGGCCAAAGGTGACCGAGCTGTCGGTTACTGCTTTTGAGGTAATGCGCACCTTCATGGTATAATAATCCGAATTCGGAGGTGGGAAAGAATCATCGCCATCAAGGCCCGCATACTGAAAAACATCACCAACTTCGATGTCGAATATTTCCCAGAAACCGGGAGGGGTAACGCCTACGTTTTCAGTTTGCGTTTTCATCCCGATCAGGTCAAAGCTCTGCTCAGGTTCCGTTTGTGAAGGGAAGCCCAGGATGCCATAATTTTTTGAAAGCATGACCTCCCTCCCATCGGAAAGCGAAATTGTTTTCACAGAATCATAAACGGCCGGAAATGTTTCCTGCCAATAGATGGAGGAAATCTGTGCTGTAATATTATGGATGGTATCGAATAACCAGGATTGGTTGAGCGAAGCTTTGGAATGAATCACAAAACTCACTGTGTCGAAAAACCAATAGCGCCCATTGTCGAGCTGATGGACTTCTTTAGCAAAAAGCCCTTGAACATTAGGATGGTAATACTCGTAAAATTCAAATTCATAGTTAAAGCAGGGAACCGGACCGTAGCAAGTGTCGCAAAATTGGATGGTAGTGTTTAAATAATAGAGCGGATGCCCCGTGGCCGTAGAAACAGAATCGGTTTTTACGGTGCGCGCGATCAGCCCCGGATCATCACCAGAAAAAAAGTAGGTGTACTCCGGATTTACAACCTGCCAGTTTTGGCCAACAAGCGCCTCTGGTAGCAGAAGCAACAGAAGAATGGTAAGGTTTTTCATGATCTTCGTTTTTTGTTATTAATTTTTGTAAAATTTGAATGGTAGCAAATTTAGATAAAATATTTTCACCCCCCCCTCTTAACATTTATTAAGAACTTAGTATTCAATTTATTTTTGTATGGCGCTGAAATTATGAGTCTTAAACATGAAATTCATTTGGATTCTAAATAATAGAGGTTAGAGGTTAGAAGGTAGAGGTTAGAAGGTAGAGGATAGAGATTAGAAGATAGAGGTTAGAAGGTAGAGGTTAGAGGTTAGAAGGTAGAGGTTAGAGGTTAGAAGTTAGAGATTAGAGGTTAGAGGATAGAGATTAGAAGATAGAGATTAGAGGTTGGAAGTTAGAGTGTAGAAGTTAGAGGATAGAAATTAGAAGTTAGAAGTTAGTGGGTAGAAGTTAGAGGATGAAATTAGAAGTTAGAGGGTAGAAGTTAGAAAATGGAAAGTAGAAAGCGGAAATTGCATGCTGGCAGGTATAAAAATTTTCTCAGGCAATCCTTTTGAAGCACACACAAATTCTACTCCCCGCCCCCGCGCGCTGACCTTCGGAATGCACAAATTTTAATACCTTTGCACATCACATACGTAATGAAACGTGATAAGATTTTAAAACTAAGAAACCTCCTGCAAGATGAACTATATTCTTTTTGATGATTATTCGCGCAACCACCTGTTGCCACTCACATTTACACGACCCGTTGCCGAGCTGCGCGTGGGCATTA
>SABY01000138.1 GCA_009928785.1 Clostridia bacterium
TTGGGATTTGGGATTTGGGATTTGGGATTTGGGATTTGGGATTTGGGATTTGGGATTTGGGATTTGGGATTTGGGATTTGGGATTTGGAATTTGGAATTTGGGATTTGGGATTTGGGATTTGGAATTTGGGATTTATTTGGGATTTGGGATTTGGAATTTGGGATTTGGAATTTGGGATTTGGGTAGAAGTTCCAAAAATCAATAAATCATCCGCCAGTATTCTATGACTTAGAGACACTCTTTTCCGAAAAGTTATCAACAATTTTATGCTGCATATTTTGCCAAATTTACGTAAGGTGGTCGGAGAAAACAGTTCCAAATAAATCTCAATAATCAAATTTCAATAACCAAACTGCTCCGTGGTTTGAATTTTAGAATTTGGAATTTGGAATTTGGAATTTGGAATTTGGAATTTGGAATTTGGAATTTGGAATTTGGAATTTATTTGGCATTTCGAGCGTCTTTACAAAAATTAAAAGAAACGACTTTACGAAGGAAGGCCACTTTGCACACATCATTTTGCTGTCGGCTGACGGTTTTATTGCTACTTTTATCGCGTTTATTTTTTCGTATTAATATAA
Organism: Clostridia bacterium; assembly: GCA_009928785.1. GTDB lineage: Bacteria > Bacteroidota > Bacteroidia > Bacteroidales > 4484-276 > SABY01. The sequence continues at coordinate 583 of SABY01000138.1, forward strand.
AAGGGATTTATGGCCAGACTATTTACTTTACGACTCTCAGCATTGCTAACGTTCGCGCTGTTTTCGCTTCATTCGCTTTCGCAAAATGAAATCACTTTTCCTGTCGCTGACCGGCCAGAGGCTCCCGCAACTATGCTGTTTCATTATCCCACGCAAGTGGATGCCAACGACACCTTTGTACTTACATGTACAATCAAAAAAAATAAACCAACTGCCAACAGCACAGTGACCTTTATTTCGGTTCCAGGATTTGCCGTTCAGGCTGATGCCATAGCCGGGGCTGAGACTGTGAGCAGTGGGAACAAAACATCGCTTGCGTGGAAAGCCATCATCGAAAACCCGCAGATATCCTTTTCGATTAAAATCACCGTTACGGATTTACGTCAGGGAGTTTATCCGTTAATTGCCGAATACAGCGATAGCCACGGGTACCGAAGCAAACAGGCGCTCAGCATTTATATCAACAATACTTCGCCGCAGCGGGAGTTTGTCGCCGATCCCTTTGCCGGTAAAAACCCCTACACGCTTATGGTTTTGCATCCGGAAACGGTAAAACCGAAAGAGAACTTTGAAATCAAAATGCAAATTGCCAAAGGCAAAAATACCGGAACAGCTACTTTGCTTCTCAAAGTACCATCAGCCTCCTCCATCACGCTCGACGGCTATCCGGAAGCATTTTACGAAAACGGGCAACTCCTGGCGGATATTCCCATGATGCCCTCAAGCCCCACTTTTGAAATTACCGCTCAGGTTGCCAACGACGCACAAGACATGGCTGTATATCCGTTGCAGGCTTCTGTTACTTACTCCGACGGGTATGTTGCTTCCTGGAAAGGTTTTTTGTACACCGATGTGAATAGTATCAAACCCACAGCTCCTCCGGCTACTTCGCAAAAAAATGCCTACGACACTACGTCTGTGTTTTCGCGCATCGACAGCCTGCTCAACGCCTGGACAGCCACTGTACCGGCAGTAAAATCGCAGCCTCAGGAACCTAACAAACAAAAGGTTACTGTAACAGAATCACCTACAGAATCTGCTGCAATAACTTCAGAAGAAAAGCCTGAAACCGATATTTTTAAAGCTGACATCCCAAATAAAAAATTCTATTCCATACAGATCGCCGCGTCGAAAGTGCCACTGGAAACCATGAAAAGTTTCCTTCAGTCGATGGGTGTGCAGCACATTATGCACGAGGAATACGACGGTACTTACTACCGCTATTTTGTTGGCGAATTTGAAACTATAGATCAGGCCAAAGGCGCCGTAGCCCAGATTTCGGGCATGGGATTTCCGGAAGCTTTTGTGGTGCTGTTTGAGAATGGCCGGCGGAGCAAGCGGGTTAATTAGCGCTTGTCTTTTAAATTTATTTCCACGCCCTGAGAGCCAGGGTAATTGAAATGCTAAAAATGACCAAACTTGTGAACAAGCTTGCTCAGGAAATGCCAAGTTTGCTGCCACACATCAGGCAATATTTTGCATCTGCCTGGTGATGGGTATGGCCGCACTGCGAACACGGTTTGGCAGAAGAGGACATCCGATAGTCAGCTTTCATCATTTCGGTAGAGAGGATGCCGGTTGGAACAGCGATAATGGCATATCCCAAAATCATAATTATTGAAGCAAAAAACTGCCCCAGCACTGTATGCGGAGTTATGTCGCCAAAACCCACCGTGGTAAGCGTTACAATAGCCCAATAGATGCCTCGCGGGATGCTGCTGAAACCGCTTTCGGGGCCCTCGATCAGATACATCAGCGACCCCATGATGACCACTGTGGTAAGAATTACCTCCATAAAAACAATGATCTTGTATTTGCTTTGTCGCAACGAAATCTGTAACACCTCCGAGGCTTTGAGATAACGGCTCAGCTTGAGAATGCGGAAGATACGCAACATGCGCAGGATACGAATAACCAGCAGATAATGACTACCAACAAGCAACAGGCTCACATAAGTGGGAAGGACAGAAAGCAGATCGATGATACCATAAAAACTGCGCACATATTCGAGCGGCCTGCGGCTGATGAAAATACGGAAGAGATATTCGGCAGTAAAAAGCAGCGTAAAAATCCATTCGGCCCACATAAACAGGTGGCGATAGTTGAGGCGCAGCGATGCCACGCTGTCGAGCATTACTACAAAAACACTTAGCACGATTGATACCAGCAGGATGATGTCGAAAAGCCTGCCGGACTTGGTATCTGCCAGGAAAACAATTTTATACCATTTGTCGCGGTTTGTCCGAGGTGGATTTTTTCGGGTCATAATGCTTTAATATATTTCAGCCAAAAGTAGTAAAAGTATCAGAAACTCTCGAAGATGCCCAGCCCAAACAAAGCAAAATCGTAACGCACCGGATCGTTGGCATCCAGCTCACGAAGCCGCCCGGTGAGATTGATGGCAGCCACAAAATTATCAGCACCGGGTGGCAGCAGCCCCAGCTTTCGGGCCACACGGCCACTGTGCACGTCGAGTGGGCAAATGAGCTGTGCCGGACTGATGCGTTGCCAAATACCGAAATCCACACCGTTGTCGTCCCGGCGAACCATCCAGCGCAGAAACATGTTGAGCCGCTTGGCAGTAGCGTTTTTCGATATATTGGCTACGTGTTTTTCGGTGCGTGGCGGATGGTCGAGCGCGAAAAACCGTTTGCGAAAAGCTACCAATGCCTTTGCAACCTCTACGTGTTCACCTTGCCCCTCACAAAATACATTTTCTAAATCGTGATGATTTTGATAAATATTTTTGAGTGCCCACAAAAAGTATTCGCAGTCGGTGCCATTGAAGGTTCGATGCACGAATTGCCTGAAGGGCTTCAGGTCGCTATCCGTAAAATTCAGCACAAAGTCGTGTGGCGCCATTTCCATCATCGTCATCAGGCGACGTGCGTTAGAGATGGCTACTCTGCGTTGCCCCCACGCCAGGGTAGCGGCAAAGAATGCGGCAATCTCAATATCTTCTTTGCGCGAAAACAAGTGCGGCACCGAAATCGGATCGCTTTCGATGAACGCCGGCGAATTGTATTGCGCTGCCTTTTGGTCGAGGAAGATTTTGAGATTAGTCAATTTTTTAAAAATCAAAATATTATTAAATCTAAAATCCCCGGCCTGAAGGCCTGGCTATGAAAATCAGACGATGTAGCTTTAGCGGTTTGCAAATTTGCAATGGGCAGGATTTTCAGCATCCCGCACGTGTGGGATGCATTCGGAAAACCGAACTTTCTGTAACCACAAAATAGTCAGCGGAGAGTAACCCCGCCTATTGCAAATGTTCTGTTGGTGGCTGTGCTTCTTCAGTTTCTTGGATATATGTTTCTTGTGGTTCTTCAACAATAAATAAGGTTGGTGCGTCTGCCATTAGTTTCACTCGTTTTCTGGCAATGGCGCAATATTCGTGGCTAATGTCAATACCAATGTACTGTCTTCCCATTTCACAAGCTACTCTTGCAGTTGTTCCACTTCCACTCATTGGGTCAAAAACTATGTCACCTTGATTTGTCCAGGATTTTATATGGTCTCTCACTAACTCACAAGGAAATGGTGCTGGGTGTCCTTTTGCTTCTTGGTCTTCTTGTTTTTTCCCGACCACATATTCCCAAATATTTCCTTTAATTTTTTTGTCTTTAACGGGTTTTGCCATTTTCTCTCTCGTTTGGTCATTTTTTGAGAAGTTTTTATAGGTTGTTCCGTTAAGCTCCAAACCTGCGTGTAAGCAGTTAACCATTAATGGATTATGTGTCTTTACAGTTCCTTTGCTAAAAACAAACATAAATTCAAATTCATTATTGTAGCGTTTGCGGTAAATTTGAGGAATTGGATTTGTCTTACGGAAAATCATTGTGTCGTGAAGGTTAAAGCCAATTTCTCTGAAATAAAGAGCTTGCTTAAAACTCGTTCCGGTTTCACTTCCTTCAATTGTTGCATCGTTTACAACCCAAACAACAACACCACCTTGTTTGGTAACTCTATATAATTCGTTGGCAATTTCTTCAAATGGAAAATCAAAGCCATTGTAGTTTCTTAAATTGTCATAAGGTGGCGAAGTAACCGTTAAATCAATAACCTCATCGTCAAATTTTTTCATTACTTCAACACAATTGCCTTCAATGATTTGGTTAATGTATTTGTCTATGTCCATATTCACTATTTTAGTCTGAATAGTCCGTTGTCAGAAATTGCATTGATTGTTTTAATTCTGCTCTCAATTTTGTGAACATTGATAAGTTCTTTTAATGCTTCTTTATGACTCATTCTCATTATTTTCTCCCTTTCTTGTGCTAAAAAAGTTAATGCTTCTTCTTTGGCAATAGCAATGCTTTCAGTTGCAACTCCTTTTTCAATGTCCCAAAGTTTTTGAATTTTCGTCGAAAAAGTTAACATTATTTTATTGATAGCTAACCAATAATCAGTTGCACTTTTTGACGGGTTGAGTGCTTGAACAGTCTCAAATATTTTCTTCAAAAGTTGTTGGGATATTGCTTGTCCTTCAACTTTTGAATAGGAAAGAAGCAACGCTAAATGTGAATATGTAAACACACAAACGTTTTGTGTTGTTGCTTGTTGGTAAATTTGGCTTGAAGAAGTTGGAAGTTGATAAATCGGGCAAACAACCATAGCATAAGGTTTGCCACGTTTCCATCCGTGCATCGCCTGCACTTTGAAATCCTTTTGATTTTTAGCAGTTCGACTTAATCTAAATGCTTTTGCGTCTGCAACAAAGCTGTAATCTTTCGCAAATGCTTCAACGTCTGCGGCATCTACTCTTTCTTTTAACACTAAACTTTTAAGTCCTAATGCTGTGTAAGCCAATGAGAGAAGGTAGTCGGTGTATTTTGAATATAACTTTTCTTCACTTGTGTCATGTCCATAGCTTTCAGGAATGTTGCCACAAAGTCGCAAATGGTCAATAAGTGAAGAAACACCGTTTTTCTTAACTTCTGCTTCTAATTCTTTTTCTAATTTTTCTGTGTCGTTGCCAAAGTGTCCGCTAAGTTTTCGGATTTCTTCAACCCAATACTCTCGTCTTTTTATTGCCTTATCTGGTATTATTTTACTCATTTGTTCTCTGTCAAATTATTGAGTTCAAAGATACTCAAATTGTTAGTAAAGTTGGTTAGAATTGTCGTCAAATCGTCAAGCGCTAAAGTTGAACCGGGTGTTCGTTGGTCTTAACACTATAAACAGTTTTATTTGCAATCGTCACTTTTCTAAAACAAAGCAGCCCCGACAAATTACTTCGCCGAGGCTACCGTTTTTATAGCCATGAAACTTAAAAAACATTTTTGTTGATGCTTTATTAAGCCACCATTTGCACCTGCTCCGGATTTTCCATGCCGGCTTTCAGGGCGGCTTCGTTCATTGGGATGAGCTTGTGGTAGCGCTCTGGCAGCGATTTCTTTAATCCACTGATTACGTTATCCAGTTTTACTATGGGTTTTATCTTAAGAAAAGCTCCCAAAATAACCATGTTAAAAATCTTGGTGTTACCCATTTCGGAAGCCAGTCGGGCGCCTTCGATGCGGTAAATGTTGATGTCTTTTCGCTCGGGATGGCGGTTGATGCCGTTAGGATCGTAAATGAGGGTGCCGCCGGGCTTTACGGTTTTCTCGAATTTGTCCATGCTCTGCTGGTTGAGCAGGATGGCCGTGTCGAAAAAGTTGAGTACCGGTGAGCTAATTCGCTCGTCGCTAACGATTACCGTTACGTTGGCGGTGCCGCCGCGCATCTCCGGGCCGTAGGAAGGCATCCAGCTCACCTCCTGGTTTTGCATGATTCCGGAATAGGCCAGAATTTTGCCCATAGAAAGTACGCCCTGACCTCCAAATCCTGCGATGATAATTTCTTCTGTCATGATGTTTCTATTTAATTATCTGTTAAAAAAAATGCCTTCGCAGCATTTAGTTGCTGTCGGTTTTCACCAGTTCACCATCCACTTTTATATCGCCCATGGGATAAAACGGGAACATGTTTTCAACCATCCACTCATTGGCTTTCACCGGTGGGAGTTTCCAGCCTGAGTTGCAGTTGGAAACGATTTCGACGAAAGTTACGCCTTTGTTTTCTTTTTGCAAATCAAAAGCTTTGCGTATGGCTTTCTTGGCTTTGCGCACTGCTGCGGGTGTATGCACAGCCTGGCGCGTTACAAAATAAGTTCCCGGCAGTTGCGCGATGAGTTCGGTAATTTTCAGCGGGTTGCCCATGCTTTTGAGGTCACGCCCATAAGGTGAGGTAGATGTCTTCATACCTTCGATGGTGGTAGGCGCCATTTGTCCACCGGTCATGCCATAGATGCCGTTGTTGATAAAGATGATAGTGATGTTTTCGCCACGGTTGCAGGCATGAATGGTTTCGGCAGTGCCGATGGCTGCCAGGTCGCCGTCGCCCTGATAGGTGAAGACGAACTTGTGAGGGTAGCAGCGTTTTATGCCGGTGGCTACGGCAGGCGCGCGCCCGTGGGCAGCCTGTATCATGTCGATGTTCATAAATTCGTAAGCCAGCACCGAGCAACCTACCGGAGCCACGCCGATGGTTTGTTCCATGGCGTCGAGTTCTTCTATCACCTCCATCACGATGCGGTGCGCTGTGCCGTGGCCGCAGCCGGGGCAGTACGACAACACCTTGTCGGTCATCAGGGGTGTTTTTTTATAAACAAGGTTTTCTTCTTTAATAATATCTGTGAGTTCCATCATTGATTAACCTCCGATAATTTGATTTTCTAATGCTTGCAATACTTCTTCCGGTGAGTGGATGATGCCTCCGTAGCGTCCGAAATGTTCCACTTTTACTTTACATTCCACCGCCAGCTTTATGTCTTCGATCATCTGTCCGGCACTCATCTCTACCGAGAGGATTGCTTTGAGCTGTGGCACCAGGTCCATGAGTGCTTTGGATGGGAATGGGAACAATGTGATGGGACGCAGCAGGCCAACTTTGATGCCTTTGGTGCGCGCCAGCACCAGCGATTTCTGTGCAATACGTGCGCTGGAACCATAGGCTACCATCAGGTATTCGGCGTCTTCGGTCTGGAAGGTTTCATAGCGCACCTCCTCGGCTTCCATGCGGCGGTATTTTTCCTGCAGGTGGTGGTTGTGCTGTTCCATCTTCAGCGAGTCAAGGTCGAGTGAGGTGATGATGTTGCGCTCGCGGGTAGCAGGACGGCCTGTGGCAGCCCAGCTTCCGTTAAGTTTCACTACTTCCTCATCGCTCCAGCGCGGCTTTTGTTCTTTCAGTTCCACTTTTTCCATCATCTGACCGATCATGCCATCCGAGAGTATCATCACCGGATTGCGATATTTATAGGCTATTTCAAAACCCAGCTCGATGAAATCGGCCATCTCCTGCACCGACGCCGGCGCCAGCGTGAAAAGACGATAGTCGCCGTGGCCACCACCTTTTACTGCCTGAAAATAGTCGGCCTGCGAAGGCTGGATAGTTCCCAGTCCAGGGCCGCCACGCACAATATTAGCAATAACGCAGGGCAGCTCGGCACCGGCGATATATGAGATGCCTTCCTGATAAAGGCTGATGCCGGGACTTGAAGAGCTGGTAAAGATTTTTTTGCCGGCGGCAGCAGCACCATACACCATATTAATGGCTGCCAGCTCGCTCTCGGCCTGAAGCACTACCATGCCGGTGCGCTCTTCGGGCTTTTCCATCATCAGATATTCGAGCACCTCGCTCTGCGGCGTGATAGGATAACCGAAATAGCCATCTACTCCTTCGCGGATTGCCGCTTCGGCGATGGCCTCATTTCCTTTCATTAATTTTAATTCACCCATGTTTTATTCGACGTTTTAAAATGCGTTTTTTCTTTAAGCTGTCTTTTTCATCCGGTAAACGGTGATCACGCCGTCGGGACAAACGACAGCACAATTGGAACACCCGGTACAGGCTTCGGGCTGCGCCATGTAAGCGTAGTGATAGCCTTTGCCATTAACTTCCCGCGCCAACTCTATCACGCTGGTCGGACAGGAGGGTATGCACACCTCGCAGCCTTTGCAACGTTCGATGTCAACGACGATAGCTCCTTGAACTCTTGCCATAATAATGTGGTATTTTAAATTTTGTATCCTTAATTTTTCGAGCTACGAAAGTAGATTATTTAAAGTTATTTAAGACCCAAACGCGGTGGCTTTCGCCCTTACAAAATCTAATTGATCCTGCTACCACAGCAAAGCGACGGCTTACCGACAAATACTTTGAACTGGTAATTCTGATAAGTTTGTTGTGAATTATGTTTATTCCGGCAGTCGCGCCGTAAATCTGATCGTAAAGCAACTTTCGGGCAGGCGTTAGATTTTTTTGATTTATTTTTGCGGAAAGCTGAGGATGCTTTTTTGGTTTAGAAAATAGCTTATGAAGCATCACCGGTAGTATTACAATCTTTTTAAAGAAACGCATTATGAAACAAATATCTTTTACAGTACCCGATATGGAAGAGGCACAAAAAGTTTTGTCCGTTTTAACGGGCTGGAGAGATATTACCAATCTGCAAATAAAAGAGCTGGATGCGCAGCAAACTGACCACATTATTCCTGCAAAAAAGCGGGCTGCATCTGTTGAAGAAATTTTAGCCGATTGGAGTGAAATGCAGGAAACAACCCAATCTTTCAGGCAAAAGTTATGGAAAACACCATCCTTTTAGATTCCAATATTTTAATTGCTGCTTTTAGAAGAAATGAAGATGCGGTTTCCATTTTGTCAAATAAGAATTTCAATTTCGCAATCTCCGACATCACCACGATGGAATTATTTGCTGGATGCAAGACAGTGGAAAAAAGAAAAGAAATGGAGAATATTTTGAAATTCTACGCACAAGCTCCTTTTACACAAAACGTTTCGCAAAAAGCCATTGCTTTAATAAAAAGGTATGCAGTTTCAAGGAATACCCTTCACTTGCCTGATATACTGATAGCCGCCACGGCTCTCAATTACAACCTTCCATTAAAAACATTAAACACCAAAGATTTTGACTTCATCAGAGAGATTACTTTGCTCTGATTTGTAAGTCACACCGTGAATCAGTTTGGACTGTGGGTTTTGTGTTTTGAACTGATCCGCTTCGTTCGGGGCAATTCACGGTGTGACTTAGCCGATCACGTGGCAATCCGCAGCAATTCACGGTGTGACTTCTACACTAATGAAAACACGCTATTTTTGCAGCTTCATTAAAAAAAGCATGCATGGATTTATTAATAGCAGACAAAGTACGCAAGCAGTTTGCGGGGCATCTCGCGCTGGATGATGTAAGCATCACCGTGCCCGAAGGCAGCATCTTCGGACTGTTGGGTCCCAACGGCGCCGGCAAGACCACGCTCATCCGGATCATCAACAACATTACTGCTCCCGATAGCGGCAAACTTTGGTTCGACGGACGCCCTTTCAGCACCAACGACGTAAACCGTATTGGCTACCTGCCCGAAGAGCGCGGCCTTTACAAAAAGATGAAAGTAGGCGAACAGGCGGTTTATC
>SABY01000021.1 GCA_009928785.1 Clostridia bacterium
GAATAATTGATTTGTTATTTGTCTCCCCCGCCCCTCGCTGGGATTGCCTTAGGCAATCCCAGCGAGGGGCGGGGGGGTGACAACCGTTCATTTCAAACCCAGGCATGAATGCCTGGGCTATGGATTTCCTCAATATACCTTAGACAACCGTTCATTTCAAACCCAGGCATGAATGCCTGGGCTATGGATATCCTCAATAAACCTTAGACAACCGTTCATTTCAAACCCAGGCATGAATGCCTGGGCTATGGATATCCTCAATAAACCTTAGTCTAAAGACAGACACTAATTAGCGTTTACGTTATTAACAATCATCAGATAGCTGAAATCCTTTCTAAAGCAGTCCATCTGTTTTTCTATCCGCTCCCTTCTGTTATCTTTCTTCACACTTCGATATGTCCGGTGAGATAGGTCACGGCATGGCCGCCAATCTCTACGCGGTCGCCCGACATTTTGCAATGTAACTCGCCTCCGCGTTCCGAAATCTGGCGCGCCAGCAGATGCACTTTGCCCAGTCTTTTGGACCAATAGGGCGTGAGTATCGTATGTGCCGAACCCGTCACCGGGTCTTCATCGATGCCGATGGCAGGAGCAAACATCCGCGACACAAAGTCGCACGACTTTCCCGGAGCCGTTACGATTACCGCATGATAAGGAAGTTGGCGGAGCAGTTGAAAGTCAGGTTTCAGATTTTTGATAAAATCCACATCGTCATAAACAGCCATCAGATAATCGAGCGCTTGCAATGCTTGCAGCGGCGCCTTTCCAAGGGCTTTCTTTAATAATATTGGTGAGGTTACCTGTTCATAAAAGCCTGCCGGGAAATCCAGCACCAGCATGTTGTCCTGTTTTTTTACCCGCAGATCGCCGCTGCGGGAAGTAAGAAAGAGAATATCGCCGGAGAAGTTGAGATGTTCGAAAAGTATGTGCGCAGAAGCCAGCGTGGCATGGCCGCACAAGTCCACTTCCACCGTGGGCGTAAACCACCGGATATGATAAACGTTGCCGCTCTTTACAAAAAATGCAGTTTCTGACACGTTGTTTTCTTTGGCAATTTGCTGCATCAGCGCATCATCGGGCCAGCGCGTGAGCGGACACACTGCTGCAGGGTTGCCACGAAATACTTTATCTGCGAAAGCATCTACCTGAAAAATGGGAATACGCATAGTTGTTGATTTTAGATATGAAAGGCAAAGGTAAAAAATGTGGGCAGATAAATACGCAGGCATCATCATTTAGCCACCGAAAGTGAAAACACAGACTCCGAAAAACAAATTCCGGTTTTCAAATAATTTTAAAAAAGATTCAAAATTTGAAATTCCAGGAATTTGCCAATTAAACCTAAGGTGATAAAAACCATCCGAAAATAAAAAAGGCACAGAGCGCGAAGCCCTATGCCTTTTTTAATAATATGAATATTGCAATGTTAAAAATCGTACTTGTTGTCGTCGATTACTTTGGCGGCCAGGCGGCGGCGTGCTTCTTTGGTGTTGATGGGTGCCACCTCCGAAAGCTTTTCGGCGATGTGCAACAGTTTCTGTTGGTCTTCGCCCCCGGCAAAAGAGTTGATGGCATCCACAGCATTTTTGCGGATGACGTCGGCAGCATCGTAAATAAATACATCCACGATGTCGCGGTAAATGGAGGTAGCTTCTGCGCCACGGAGGCTTTCGAGTTTTTCGAGCCGCAGCAATGCCGATTCGGAGGCATATACCTGCATGATGATGTCGGAAACATTAAACAGGATTTCCTGCTCGGAGGTGAGGTTGCGCTTGAAGGTTTCGGAGATTACACCCAAAAGTAGCAAAGCTGTTTTTTTAAAATTAGTTACATAAAAATGTTTTTCTTCAAAATAGTCTTGTGGGATTTTCCCGGTGGCCTGTTCTTCAAATTCTTTAAGCACCGAGCGGGAATATCTTGAAACATCAAAACCCTCTTTCAGTGCTTTTTTGATGGTAGTATCCACCACCAACATGCGGTTGATTTCGTTGGTACCTTCAAAGATGCGGTTGATGCGCGAATCGCGATAAGCGCGGTCGATGGGCGTTTCACTTGAGAAACCCATGCCGCCAAAAATCTGCACGGCTTCGTCCACGATGTAGCTGAGCGCTTCGGAGCCAAACACTTTCAGAAAAGCAGCTTCGATGGCGTATTGAGCAATGCCTTCGATGGTAGCCTCACCTTTGGAGCGTCCTTCTTCGAGCAGCGTCTCGATGGTGTCGTCGATGTTGGCGCTTACGCGATAAACCGATGCCTCGGTAACCCAGGTTTTTATAACCTGTTCGGCCAGCTTGTGCTGGATGGCGCCAAAGCTGCCAATGGTGGTGCCAAATTGCTTGCGTTCGTTGGCGTAGTTGACAGATTGTGTGATGGCGCGTTTGGCGGCGCCCAATACAGTACCGCCCAGCTTGATGCGTCCCATGTGCAGAATGTTGAGCGCAATGCGGAAACCCTGGCCGCGCTTACCCAGCAGATTTTCGACAGGCACTTTGCAGTCGTTAAAAAATATCTGTACGGTAGAAGAGCCTTTGATGCCCATTTTTTTTTCTTCGGGATTGAACTTGATGCCCGGAAAATTGCGCTCCACGATAAAAGCGCTTAGCACGCGGTCGGTATCAATTTTAGCAAACACCGTCATCACATCGGCAAAGCCGCCGTTGGTAATCCACATCTTCTGGCCGTTGAGAATATAATGTTTCCCGTCTTCCGAAAGCACCGCCTGGGTTTTGCCGCTGTTGGCATCGGAGCCGGCGCCGGGTTCGGTGAGGCAGTAGGCCGAGGTGAGTTCGCCGGTGGCCAGTCGTGGGATATATTTCTGCTTTTGCTCATCGGTGCCGTAGTACAAAATAGGCAGTGTGCCGATGCCCGTGTGGGCGCTGTAGGCCACCGAGAACGAGTAGCCGGCGCCCATGTATTCGCTGGCAAGCATGGAGGTAACAAAGTTTTGCTCGAAGCCTTCGTATTGCTCCGGCACCGAGATGCCCAGCAGCCCCAGCTCGCCTGCCTTCTGCAGGAGCCACCGCATAAGTCCCTCTTCCTGTGCATCGATGCGGTCGAGGCTCGGATAAACTTCCTGCTCCAAAAAGTCGGAACAGGTTCCGGCAATCATCAGTTGCTCCTCGGTAAATTCTTCAGGGATGAAAATATCCGCTGCCTTGGTTTCTTTTACCAGAAACTCGCCACCTTTTAAGATGTTTTCTTTAGCCATTATCTATCGTTTTTTGTTTGAAAATCAATATAAAAATTCATCTTTTTACGGGCTTTGCTTTCGCAAAATAACGCCCTCATGCAAAGTGCGCGCAAAGATAGCATTGTGGTTTTATTTAGCAACATCATTGGCATGGGTGCAATGACGCAGTACGAGGAAGAAGATATTCGGTGAAACCGCCAGGGAGAAATTTGTGTTCATTCTAAATAGCTTCCTAAAAGCCTGATAATCAATTTTCTTTATTTAAGCATTAAACCTTAATTCAGCTCTACATCATACTCTGTTTTCGTTCAGATAATTATTTTAGTTACATTTGCTCACAGTTACTAAAAATAAACATTTGTGAAAACACAGTTCAAAATGAAGAATCTTAAAATTATTCTCCAACTAAATAACTATAAATACTGGATTATTTCCCTATTGATAGCCTGTTTTCTTCCGACATCGACAACAGCACAGGAAATAATCATCGACAATGAATTTGGCATTGAGCCTGGTACTATCACCAAGGATAATATTGGGAATATCCTGATAGGTGCATTAGTAAACGATACAACCTACTTTTGGCAGACCATGATCATTAAAGTAACCCCTGAGATGGCCACGACCTGCCTGATGATTGATGATACATTAAACGAATTATTTGCACCGAGAATCCTTGTAACCCAGAACAACCATTACATTGTCCATGCAAATGAAGGACTTGAAGGCAATAATAGTGGTAATCTTGACAGACTGGCCATTTTTACATTTAACGAAAACCTTGAGATGCTCAATTTTAATCGGTATCACATGGAGCTTGGAGTATGGGCATGGAATGACATAAAAGTACATTTTATTCAAAATGAAAATGGGCGAATTTTTGGATTTGGCTCAAGGGGAGATAATTTCGACTATGTTGTCCTTGAAATTACTGAATCCGGCGATACAGTTAGAACGAAACGAATCCATTCGGGACTTGGTAATCCGTTAATATACAGTGATGTTATTGAAGCGAACCATGATTCGATAGCATGTTATGGCTTTGTAGATGGATTCGACCAACAGGGATCATGGAAAGTCGTTACAATCGATACGGCATTTAATTTCACCTATACAACCATAACACTACCACAAGGATATGGCAATATTTGGGATGTACATGCCACCTGGTTAAACGACAGCATTTACATCGCCGTAGGAGACAAGGGATTTGCAGAAGATAGATTTATTTTCGAGGAACTTGTATTATACAAGGCCAATGCAAATAATAATCATGAAGTGGTTGCCGGCCCCTTACGAATTTTCAGGCCGGACACGACGGATCTTCCCGCAACTAATATCCCAACGTTTGTTGATCCTAACCATATTTATGTAGGCTCCTATCGTGGAAGCAGCCCCGGGTCGTCATACAATGGGCGATATCTGGTGGCCATGGTAGATGAGAACCTGAATTTACTCGGTATGAAGAGTCTTGGCAAAGATGGGTATCAATATGATATGAAAGGGATGCAGGCTACGGATGACCTTGGATGTGTAGTTACCGGAACAGTTCATGACAACGCCAATTCCCCAACCTACGACTGGGATATGTTTATCCGCAAAATCATGCCCGAGCAGATTGTTGGCCTTGCCGAAGAAACCGACGATCCCGATGATAGCGATTATTTTATCTACCCGAATCCGGGTAATAATCTTGTAAGAATTTCTACTGCACGCCGTGGTGTAGAAGCCTGCTTTATAGATATGCAGGGAAACACCGTAATGTACAGGGAAATTGACCCGGGCTTGGATCATTCGTTTGATGTGAGCAATTTACCATCAGGTTTCTATACCATCATCTTTACAGACGAAAATGGATTTACAGAAAAAATAAAATGGATTAAAAACTAAAGTAGTGAAAGAATAGCTTGTGTGTAATTTCAATTTTAGTCGCACAAGTTCTGGCACTACGGACAATTTGGTATCAACAACAATAATCTTTTACTACAAAGTATCAGGCGCCTAAAGATTTCCTTTTGCCGGAAGGTTTTGTAAACGGAACTATGAAAGAGAAACGAAAAATTGACAGGAAGAAATTTTAGATATGAGGTATAGCAGGCAGACAAAAAGCCCCGCTCGTATTGAAACGGCGGGGCTTATGATTTAAACGTAACAACATTAATAGACAACCACCTTTTGGTTGAAAACACCTGAAATGCTTGTAATACTCAGCAGGTAAATCCCCGGTGGATGATGGCCAAGATCAACCGCCATTTCCTTCCGGTCGGCCTCTTGCAGCATCACAACTTCTCCCCGGTGGTTTTGGATTTGAATGGTAGCAGGGAAGGCAATTCCGGTGATTTGAAGTTTTCCAGAGGTTGGGTTTGGATAAACAAGCGGCGCCTGGGTTTCAGGTACTGCTGCGGATGAAAGGGTGACTATTCCGTTAACCACTGAAACTCCCAGTGGATTAAAATGGCCGTCGTGGTGTGCCAGGTCGAATTCAAATTCCACCTCAAGCACATCATTACTGGTTGGCCTGAAAATCCTGAACTTCATCGGCTCACCCACTGACAGTCCTTCTTTGCCCGGGGTTAAAAGGTCGTCGGCAAAGGCTGATAATGCTGTAGTTCCGTTGATTTGTGCCCATCCTGCGCAAATTCCCTCATTAGTGAAAACGCCAACAAAATCGCCAGCCGAAATATTTCCTGTTATCCAGGCAGATTCAGGGATGGCAATGATATGAGAGCTGGCGCCCGGAACAGGGTTATCCCACAGTTCACAACCGACAGGATTATTTGGATTGACTACAATTCCTGAGTTTTTGTTATTAACCGGAAAGGTCACACTGCAAGCGGCTTGCATTTTCACCATATAAGCCTTGCCCACCTGTAGTTGCGGCAGGGAGTTGATGCCCATAGCAGGCCAGAATACTCCGGTTCCGGCTATCTCTTTCACCAGAAGTAGGTTGGATAATTCAGGGAAAAACAAATTTTCGGTGTTCGGATTGTGATTGCATACCACCGGCAGCATTGTCCAACCGTTAACAAGGGCACAGGTGTGGTTGGATTCTGGATAACCGGTAAGTGTGAGTTCAATATCTTCAGACGCTTTGATCATGTAGGCGCTGTGGTGTTCCCAACTGACCAGCGAGTTGATGTTTTGCGAAGGCCAATACATCCCGGTAAGTGATTTAAGAATAACGAGGTCGTCAACTACCGGAGAAAACAAGGTTTCAATATTGGTTTCATTGGGGTAAATGTAACTTGACAGACCGCTCCAGCCGGAGCGAATGCTAATACTATGGGTGAGCGGCAGCGATGGTTCCAGTTCAATTTCCAGATGGAGAACTTCACCTCCAAACACATATTGATCATACAATGTGAAGGTTTCAAAATCGGAGGCAGAAACCTGGATATCATAACTTCCGGGAATAATCCATTGGATGATGCAAATCCCTTCTTCTTCTGTAATACCAATCCAATCGCTACCTGATAATTCTACAGCAGCGTTTTCAATCGGGTCGCCGCTTGCGGCTGAGGTCACGGTGGCCATAAGTGAGCCTGTCAGCACCCCTGTTGTAATTGTTACAGTATAATCCTCTGCCTCTCCATATTGATACTGCGCGCAGGGATCGGAGGAGGATTCATCCCAATTGGAACGAATTCTGAGTCGGTGCTGGCCGGTTGGGGCATCTCCGGGAATAAGGATGGCTTCCCGATAAATTTCCAGTGCATTCGACAGAACGAAATCATTTAAAAGTCTTTCGCTTACGCTAAACTCAAAGTCATCGTTGAAATCAATCCAAAGCGAGACAAACTGATCGGTGAAGTTAGTTGAGAAATTTACCTGGTAGTAATAATCCCGTGGTAAATCGGTTGTCATCAGGGTAAAATCGCCGTACCCGTTTTCGCTGCATCCTGAAGAGTCATTTAAAATATCACGGAGTTCAAAGTAGTCAAACCCATCGCCCTCAAGGCAACCGACGTTATATAGATTTTCGGTGCAGTAAGACGGTGGGATTGGCTCAAGGCTGAAGTTTCTCACTGTTGATATACCCGACAGGATCTCAATCCCTCCGGCAGTCAACAGCTCGTAACCCGAGGCAGTAACCGTAGCACTATAAACTCCCTTTGGAATGTTAGATATGAAGTAGTTTCCGGTTGCACCACTCATTGCTGAAAAGGCTGTGCCATCAATCGTGACTTCAGCATTCTTTATTGGTAAGCCGGTTGTTAAACAGGTAATCATCCCTTTAAGCAATCCGGGAGCTGGTGGGATACCAGAAACCATGATGTTGTCAATATACCAGCCGTTAATGTTCCATGAGTCAGCTCCAAATGCAATAAATCTTAGATAAAAGATTTCTCCATCGGCAAATGCTGAAACATCGAACTCTTTGGTAACAAAGCCAAATGAACCTCCGGCGTTGTTGTAGGTGGCAAGGGTGTTAAAATCTCCGTTTTTATGGACTACCTGAATCTTTAATTGTTCGAGTGTGGATGAACTGTAATTGACATATCTAATATCAAATTTTATCGAAATCCCGGTGTAATCCGTTCCATCAATCAGGTGACTGCGCAGCGGGACAGAATAGTTATACATTCGGGGAGTATAATTAAAGAAGGCTGTCGGAAAGGGGTTTCCCAGCGTTCCTGTTATTTGCCAGTTGTTTCCTTCAGGCACCCAATGATTGGTGGTAAAGGAGCTGGTAGCCCAAGTTTCGATGAATGGAATGGTGAGTGGCGGAACATATTCCCAGTCAATTCTCGAAAATGGGTCACTTTCAAAGGTTGCACCGGCAAAAGTGCCCGTTGCATTATCAAAATACACACGACCGCTGTTGGTAGTTTTCTTTACGTTATTGCTGCAACCCGTGGTGTTGGCAGGGAATATAGCATTGTGCACAATCACCTCGGCACCGTTATCCCAGGTTATGAGCGTTCCACCGGGGGCGCCATTGCTGAACGTACATTCGCTGAAAGCATTTTCGCTGTCAATATAACAACCGCTGTGAAGGTAAATTCCATCAGCATCCATGTTGCTAAAAACAGTGTTTTTAGCTGAAACGAAACCACCACCGGAAATATCGAAACCAAACCTGCCTTTTGTGGCACTTGTTACTGTGATTTCGCTCCCAGATTCCCCGGAGAGATAAACATTACCAAGTGAATTTGTTTCAAACCCGCCATCGAGTAGCAACGAAGTGCCTGGTTCGAGTACTAAATTTCCACGGTCAACCAATAAATTATTGATGGCCGTAAATACAGCACTACTGCCAATAGTCACAGTTCCATCGCCTGGTTTGTTAATGGTGAGTTTATAAAAAGTTTCATCCGCATCAAAAAGCTGGTCAACTGATCCGTCCAGCACCACCTCACCTGTCATCTCGTTGAAGTGTGCCGGGGTTTGATTATTCACAAATGAGCCTTTGATATACATCTTGGTCGGAGCTTTAAAAACCCCACCTTCGAGTGTAAAGTCACCGTTCAGGTCGAGTGTGCCGGCTGCCGTCAGGGTTTTTGCCTGGGCTTTCTTCTTGCTGCTTTTATCCACTTCAAGGCTGAAAAGATTGCTGCCTGTGGCTACTGAAACGGATGCATCTTCGGTGTAACCATAGAATAAAGATTTGCCTCCGGCAGGATTAAAGTCGGTTCGGGCCACCGTGAGGTCGCCATTGATCTTGATAACCCCGCCTGTAATATTTTCAGTTAATGAATAAGTTGTTGAATTGTGGATGCGTAATCCGTTGGATTTGAAATCGAGCACTCCGTCGCTCATTGTAAAGCTCGCATTGGCTGAATAAGGCCAGTAGCTGTCGTCGTTGCCGCCATAAATATTCATTTCGCCTCCCGAAATCTGTAAATTCCCGTTCAGGTCAAGGTATTCATCCGGCAGTTGGTGCAGGTCGAGCTTGCCGCTGGTAACTATTACGGTTCCATAAATTCCGGGGTCTATCAGGTCGTTTAACTGAAACCAGCCTCCGTTTACGCGCAAAGTACCCTGCGTCCAGTCGTAATGTTGCACCGAAACGGTTGTGGCCGGAACACGGAGTTCGCCCAGCGATTTGTTCAGCTCCAATTCCCAGAAATTTGTTCCTCTTACTTCCTGAATACCTGTTCCGTTAAAAGTTACTCTTGCATTACCGTGGTTGAATGTTGCATTATTTGTCCAGTTGCCTTTTATCGAAATATCGTAGCCGTTTGTTTTAAATGTCCCCTCCTCAATCAGCAGGTCACCCCTGATTTCGACATCACTTGCCAGGCCTAACCAATCGCCGACACTCACAACGACATCGTTGAAATAACTTCCGGCATTGCTGTTAATGGAAAAACCACCTGCATTGGGTCTTTCAAACCTTACCGTTCCGTATTGGAAATAAAAATTCCCGCCAGCCACACAGTTAAATGTTCCATCCATTATCACGGTGTGCATGGCTGACTGGATAAATGTACCACCAAAATTGATTAGGAATTCATTTTTTACGCGTAGGGGCTGTATTCCGATGTGATTGTCATACCTGACTGTAGCGCCGCTCATCTTGCTGATTTTTAAATCATAAAACCGGGAGGTTTCTGAAAGGCAATAAATCGTTGAGTTGAAACTTCCCCTGAAATCCACAAAACCGCTGTTGAGCAGAATATTTGAGTTTTCGCCAAATGTCCAGTCGCCAAAAGCATTAATTCCCGATCCGGGGGTCAATTCTAAGTAACTGTATTGCTCTGCCACGAAATCGCCGGCGCAATCTACTCTATTGTCAGGGTTGAGGATCATAAGCCAGCCATAGAGATGAAGGTTTCCTGTCACCATAAGGTCGCTTCCGTTTAATCTGAGCCTTCCGGCATTCAGAATGTTTAGGTCAGCACACATAGCGAAAGACTCCGATATAATCGGGTTATGGCCGTTACCTGTAATCACAACATTGGATAAGTTATCCGGAACCAGATTTGTATTCCAATTGCCAGGCTCATGCCAGTTCGACGATACAGCGCCAGTCCATATCCAGGCATTGCTGATTTTTATTTTGTAGTTTCCGGCTTCGTGGCGATTCGAGAAAACGCACAAACCATAGTCATCTTCCTGGGTGATGTTAACGGTGAAGGATTCTAAACCATTACCGGATGCGTAGTTGGCGTAACCAATGTTAAAACTCTGTGGTTTAAGGTAGATGGCATCCGTCGAACCATAGAGTGCCATTCCAAGATCAGGCCAGCCTGAGGTAGTTTCCAACTCAAAATAATACCTTCCCGGGGTAAGATGAATTTCTTTCATTTCCACAATTTCGTTGGCATTCCAGGCGTAGGGGCCATTCGTGCCAAATACCAGGTTTTCGTTACCACCTTCATATTCCAGTTGCACAGGCCTATGGTCGTCTAATGGTGTTATTTTAATGCCTCTAAGGGAGGATGGATAATGGTTTCCATCCACAACAATAAAATTGGTAATGCTGTCAAAAGTTGAATAAAATGCCGGATTTTGGTTGAAGTTGGTATTGTTGTAAAGCTGAATTTCCCAGTTGCAATTCCCAAAATCTGATTTTGCTCCAATGGCTGCCCACGAAGGTTCGGTGTGCTGAAAATGATGATAGCCCGGCAAGCTGTCGTGTGAATAGAGGTGTTCGTTGATCATGGTTGAAATCGCCCCGGCATTGTTGATGATAAAATTTCCCCATGAGCCGTCGGCGCCGGCAAAGTACGGTTCCATTTCCGGAGTTCTCAAATAAGCTATTACGCGGCAGGAGGACGAGTTAATATCTGAAGGAATTAACCAGTTGTAAACGCCATCGTTTTCGGTGCCTGATACAATTGTCTCGAAACTGTGCCCACCGTCAGTTGAGTATAATAAATCGACCCAGGCTCCCGGCACATTATCTGACAACCAGGTGATTTCGGCATAATTTCCTGCACTGTAAACTTCGCCGTTACCATTCCTGTTGTATCGTGGATCGCCCACTGGTCGTGTTAATTGAATCGCCGAACCTTTCTGTCCGCCTGATGATACCCTTGTTATCATATCAATATCCCAACGGCTTACCCATACCAGGTGTCTTGGTGGATCATAGGTATAATGCGTAATGGCCATATCAGAGCTTCCATTATAACCCACCCCCGCTGTGGAATGACCGGGAATGCTTACAAGTAAAGGTTTTCCGGCGTCAATATCATCAGTCAGGCGTGTCCATAAAAAAGTGTACCTGTTCACGATATCGAAATTGTATTTCCGCTGGTGGTTGGCTACCCAACTCATTCCATTGTCAATATTGTAGGATTGGGTACTTCCGGTCATAGTATCAGTTGACATCGCAAGTGCAAGGTCAAGTTGAAGGTTGCAAACATTGTAATCGGTTTCATTTTCACGATTATCAAACCGTTGATAATGCCACCCTACGAAAGATGGATATTTGCTTGCTACCCACAACGACCTGTAATCGTACCAGGCAAAAATCATGGCGGCAGCAGTGGGGCTGCAACCATAACTCCAGTCGTAATAAGGCATACATTCGTGGTAGGGTATGTATTTGTCGCCATCCGTTGGTGCAACAAATCCATTTTTATAGCTGTTCCATAAGGATGAAAAATCGCCGGTTTCGCAAAATATTTCTGTTTGTGCCTTCATTTCATCAAAATGTAAAGCATCCAAAATACCACCTGTTGGTGAAGTGCACACATATTTTATTGTATTTTCAGAAATCACTTCATGCCACGTGTCGAAATGATTCAGATAGTAGATTTTCCCCTGGAAGGCACTTTTTCCCGGATGAGCATCCTTTGCCAGTTTTTTAATCTTATTGCCCAGCGCATATTCTGCTGAGAGGCAGCGTGAGTATTCAAGAAGTACCGGCATGTTTTCTCTTGCCCCAATCAGTATCCTGCCATAATTATCGCCTCCCCATTGATTGTAAGCATCATTTTCATTTTCAAATCTTTTGATTTGATCGAGCAAATCTTCCTTTGCGGGAAAAGGCTTTCCGATGGAATAATTGAACCGCCAGGCAATGATCTCATCGTCGAAACCATAATAAGGAATAGGTTCAGCGGGATAAAAATCCCCCCACAAGGCTTGCGCGTTTCGGTCGGCAATTTCTTTAATGGTTTGAAAAGGGACGGCCTCGTAAGTCTGGGCTGCTATCCACAGTGGAATTGCGATCATGATGATCAGCCATAGAAGTTTGGTTTTCATTGTAAGCTCCTTTTTTTTTAATTAATTATAGGTTGAATAGAATTAAATACGCGACAGTAGCTGTAGTGCAAAGCCAACTCAAAAAGGCGAACATCAGATTGGTGCGCCGGCTTAGCTCGCCCAGGTAGTTGCTGGCAGTCAGGATGAAAAGCAGGAACACTACGCCAACTATCCACATGAAACTGGCTTTAAGAATTGCAGCCAGAATAAAAATGGTGAGCAATCCGGTAATACACGATATGTCCGTGAGTGGATTTTGCATGCGACAAAACTATCGCACCCCGCAGCAATAGGCAGGTAGAATTGCGATTATTAATTGGAAAATTGCGACAAAAACCGAATTTTACCGATGGTTGTCGTTTTCTTTTAATGAATGTGAATATTTGGATGGGTGAGAATTCCTATCTGGAATTTTTCTCCAGGTATTCGGCAGGCGAAACTCCGAAATGGCGCTTGAATAGTTTTGAAAAATAACCCGGATCGGAAAAGCCAAATTCATAGGCCGTTTCAGAAATATTTCCCTTGCGGGATTTCAGGTAGTCGGCAGCCAGGTTGAGCTTAATCAGGTAAATAAAATTGGTTGGAGTGGTTTGCAATTCTTCCTGTGTCACACGCTGCAACTTACGAATGGTCACCCCGATGATGCTGGCAAGATTTTCTGTGTGTATGTTTTCAGAATAATTTTCGGCGATAAAATCCGAAGCCTTTTTCAGGATGATTTCGTTTGCCGATAAACCAGATTGGTTTGCCGCTTCCTGCTTTTCGATCAATATGATCTTTGGGGCAGGAATTTCTTGCCTGGTGGGCAAACGACGTATTTTTCTCATTCTGAGGATGAGCGAAACAATAACAACCAGCGTCAGAATAAAAGCTGTAAGATAAATTGTTAACCAGCGCCGCATTTCGCTGCCTGACATTGTATCGAGCCAGCCAGGCTCACCCACCAGTCGAACTGCAAGCCAGGTTTCGGGATAGCCAAAATCGCTGATGCCAATCCAATTGAATGCCCAGTAGCGCAGCGATTTCTCTTCGTAAGTGGACTCGTCGCCAAGTAGAAAATCAATGTCGTTGCAGCAAATGTCCATCTTCATTGCCATCCCGGTGGAGGGCTTCAAGCCGATGGCTGCAAAAGGAATGGCCAGTTCTACCTGGTAACCCGCGTCGTCAGCGGAGTCGTTCAAAGTACCGGAGTAAGTGGTCAGGTACTCAAAAAAAATATTTTGTCCGGTGGCCTTCGGCGCCACCAGCGTATCCCGCTCCATCAATTCACGGTCACCTCTAAAAACAAGATTGTTCCCTGCAACATCAAGTAAAAACTGATAATCATTGATATCCATCTTTTTATCGCTGTCAGCCTTTGCGTCAAAGTAAATCTCAATACCATCATTCAGATGAATGTATGGAGTTTTTCCTATCGGTTCGATCTGCGCAAAAAGGTGATTATCACTCACCTGAAAGGCAAAATAAAGATGAGTAAGATCCCAGCAAATCCAGACTTCCACAGTGTTCTTCGAGAGAGGTGGCCATATTTTGTCATAATTGTAGGATGCGTCAAAAAAAGCCATCATCTCCCTTCCCGGAGCACTTTGCAAAATGCTCAGTGTATCAGAAAACACGACGCTGTAGTAAGAACTCCAATCATTCAGTTGACCATCAACAATAATGGACGACCCCGAATATGGAATCTCTATTACATGCTTGTCAGCATCCATAGGGTAAGCAAGCGCATAAACTTTGATCAAAAGAAAAAGTAGCAGATTGACCCTTGTCATCAGTAGTTTTTTTATTTCGCAAAAGCCTGTTCAGTTTTTTGATTTTCAAAAATAAATTAAATCTTTACTACTGACCGACTAAAAAAAATATGAAGCTCTCAATATCTCGATTTCAAATTTTGTAGTCAACGAACCACGATGGCTTTCATTTATAGATAATCCTCTATTCAATTTGTCTTATCAAAAAAAAGCCTTTGCTGTACTTTCAAACGTAAGACGTCGTTATAAAAAGCCAAAGCTAAAATTATCGCATGAAAAGACTTTTTTTGGCCATCAGCATCTTTGTTTCAATAGGATTTTTTACTAATTTGCAGGCACAGCGCGTGTTGGGCGCTCTCATTGGTGGCTTCAACACCACCAATGTGCAGGGCGACGACGTGTTTGGCTTTCACAAATTTGGCCTTAATGCAGGTGCAGCAGCAATAGTCCCATTCGCCGATAAATGGTCGTTTACGCTGGAGGCCATCTATAGCCAGAAAGGCGCTTATCATCGCGAAGGCGGACGCGGCATGGATTACCGCTACGAACACGACTACAACCAATACAAACTTCAGCTCAACTATCTGGAAGTGCCGGTGCTGGTTCATTTTCGTGATAAAACAGGACTGAGTGCCGGAGCCGGGTTTTCCTACGCACGCCTGGTTGGCGTAAAAGAATACGAAGACGATGTGCGCATTGCCACCACTACCCTCAACGATGGCCCTTACGATACCGACGACTACTCCGCCATGCTCGATGTGCAGTATCCTATCTATAAGCAATTGAAATTTGATGCGCGCTACTCATTTTCGCTTTTCAAAATAAGAACCCGCACCTACGAAAATGTGCCCGACGACCAGGAAAAAATCCGCAAACAATACAACCAGGTTTTGTCGTTCCGGCTGATTTGGGTTTTCAACGAGCAAGCCTCGCGCGAAAGCCGGCTAAAGGAAGGGTTTTAAAATCTTCCCGTTTATCCATTTTCTGCTATTCCTATTGCCGCCTTCACGCCATCTACCGCCGAGCTGGTAATGCCGCCGGCATATCCGCTACCTTCGCCCAGGATGTAGATGTTATCAAAACCTTCGCATCGCCGATGATCGTCGCGAATTACCTGCACAGGCGCGCTGGTTTTGGTTTCCAGGCCAATCATCACGCCCGTTTCAAAGCCTTTTATCTTGCGGCTGAAGTTGCTTAATCCTTCCTTGAGCGCTGCAATAGTGGCTGCCGGAAGCAACTGCCTGAAATCATAAGGGAAAACCTCAAAAGGATAGCTGTTGGCAGGAAGTGTGGCTGCGGTTTTATCCAGTAAAAAATCAGCTATTCGGTTTCCGGGAGCGGCATAGCTTTTTGTAATATCAAAAACATGCTGCTCCAGCATTTCCATCCACCTGAGCATACCAGCGAAATCAACATTTTTGTTGCCTGGCAACTGATCCGGTTGTAAACCCGCCACGATGGCAGCGTTGGCAAAAGGCGATTTGCGGGCATAATCCGAAACGCCGTTTACGATATTTTGTGTTTCGGCTGGTGCCGATGGAACCACTTTGCCGCCCGGACACATACAAAACGAATATACCGGCAGCCCGTTGGAAGCCGTGTGGGTGAGTTTGTAATCGGCGGCTTTTAATCCCGGCAAATGCTCCGTGCCCCACTGCGAAAGATTTATTAGCGGCTGCGGATGCTCCACACGCACCCCAATGGCAAAAGGCTTGAGCCGAAAAGCAATACCCTGGCGGTGCAGCATCCTGTAGGTGTCGTACGACGAATGACCGGGCGCCATCAATAGTATATCGCAGACATAGGATTGCTGAGGGGTGATAATTTCGGTACAATGCCCGTTGGAGATTTTAATATCGGTCACCTCGCTGTCGAAGATCATGCCTCCGCCCAACGCCTGGAATTGCCGGCGCAGCTCCGGCACAATGCGCCGCAGGTTGTCGCTGCCGATGTGTGGCCGCGACAAATAACGAATCTCTTCAGGAGCGCCGGCGCCTACGTAGGTATCAAAAACAAACTGCTTCTCCAGCGCTATTCCTTTGGTACGGGAGGTGAGTTTCCCATCCGAAAAAGTTCCCGCGCCTCCCTCGCCGTGGCAATAGTTGGCGTGGCTGTCGAAAGCTGATTTTCCCCGCTCAAATCCCAGGATCGACTGGTAGCGTTTGCCCGCTTCGGCGCCTTTTTCGAGCAGGGTGACATTAAAACCCGACTGCTGCAACACCAGCGCGGCAAAAAATCCTGCCGGGCCGCTACCCACCACCACCACCTGCTGCTGCCGTTTTCGATAATGAATCGTGAGCTGCGGCGGAGCTTCATATATCTCACCTTTGCGCGTCGCTGAAAAAACGCGCACACGTGCCAGCCAAAAAACATCCGGCTTGTGCCGCGCATCGAGGCTTTGCTGCAAAAGCTCCCACCGGAAATCGTTAACTCCCGCCTTAGCAGCCACTTTCTTACGCAGCTCTTCCGCCTGGTAATTCGTTGGCAACTTTACTTCAATATCCTGGAAATAGATTGGCACCATAATTTTTTATTTTTCTTTCATCGATGTCCTGTACAAATAATAGAATCGAAATACCTTGATGTAGATTCCTCACTACGTTCGGAATGACAGTCAGTTACAGTTGTTTGGGTGGGGGTTGGTGGCGGCTTAGCCGCCACCAACCCCCACTCTCAAAAAACACTCCAAAACCCTTGTCATTTCGATACCAACACTGCGGTAAGAAAAACCAAATAATTTACCGGACACCAATATTTTTCTTTATTAAAAAGGATTTTATGTAAGCTAAAATTTCAATGACAAAAATCAAATAAAAAACAATATGAAAAGCTCAATGATCAAATCCCATAGTCAAATTTGACAGTGGCCGGCAACGAGGCTAAATAAAAAAAGCCGGAAGCATTGTCCCGGCCTTTAAAAACTTAAGCTATGAAAAATTATTCTTTTATAATCTTTTCGATGCTGGTGCCGCTGTTGCTGCGGATGTAGAGGTAATAAACTCCCTGTGCCATATCCGAAAGATCGATGCTATGCGTAGCTGCTCCGTTCACTTTCAACGATTCAGTGATCACCTGCATACCCAGTGCATTTGTTAGCGTAAGCTCATAATTAGTTTCCTGTGTGGCATTGAGCTGCAGGTTGAAGATACCGGTAGTAGGATTGGGATACACGTTCACTTCTTTTGCAGAAAT
This sequence comes from Clostridia bacterium, assembly GCA_009928785.1. Taxonomy (GTDB): domain Bacteria; phylum Bacteroidota; class Bacteroidia; order Bacteroidales; family 4484-276; genus SABY01. The sequence goes on from SABY01000021.1 coordinate 17,293, forward strand.
ACCGTTGATGCCCGTCGGATCCATCACCATAATATCGAGGCCGTCGGAGTAGGCGCCCATGCCGCAATCGTTGCCACCGCAAACTTTCAGCGTGGCATTGCCCACATAGGTTTCGCTCCAGGTAATCTCTACCTCATTCATATTCATCGACAGGGTGCCGGCTTCTTCGGGAGTAAGCACCCAATCGTAAATGGTGCAGTCGTCGAGCAATTCGATTTGATACATTTCCATTTCACCATTGCCAACATAAATGTCTCCGTCGATTTGGCCAGCCTGTGCAGGCACATCATCCACATATATGTAGTTGGTTTTGGTCATCACCTGTGTGTCGGTTCCGTCAGAAATCTCAAGGGTTACATCATAATTGCCTTTGGTGTTGTAAATAACCACGGGATTTTGCTCGACAGAGGTAGCGGGTGTGCCACCGGGGAAAGTCCATGCCCAGCTTACTGCGCCAACCGAAGCATCTGTAAATGTAACTTCCATACCGGCACAGCCTTCGGTGGCGTTGGCGGTAAAGTTGGAAACCAATGTAGAGGGCATCATGTCGAAGAAATCCAGATAGGCTTCCATCAGAGAAGTACGGTTGCTTGCCGCCAGGCCGCCAAATTCGTGCGAAGCACCCACGGTTTTATACACGCCGCCATCGTTGGCTACAGCCGTTCCATATAGTGGCGACTGATTGTTGAGAATCAAAGTACCAGTGGTAGCTACCAGATGATCTATCCAGTTGTTGTCGCCCGAATAAACCATCGACATGCCTTCAGTAAAAGTGCCGGCAATTCCAACTACTGTGCTTAGGTCGCTGCCTCCGTCGGAGGTGCCGTCAAGGCCAAACATGCCGTGAACCGCTGTGGGCGTATCATATGCCCAGGTATCGCCGCCTTCCATGTAGAGGTTTCCGCCGGCGTTGAGGTAGTCGGCGAGTTTTTGCCCGTCGGCATTGCTCAGTGTAGCGTTGTTGCTATAAATTCCCATTGTCAGGAATATAGATGAGTAAAGGTTCAGATCGTCGGGCAAGGTAGTGGCTTCGTCGTAGGGAAGACCAATCTCGTCGAGGGCTTCGGCCATTTTGTTGGCAGAGTTATGGTTTTCGTCCATATCGATGATGAGTACCGGAATTTGACCTACCACAATCATGAATCCATTGGTAGCCGTCAGGCCTTTGTCAGCAGTCATTTCAAAATTGAAATTCACCAGATGTCCGGTCGGAGTATCTTCGTCGGCTATAACTTCAAATTCTGCTTCAACACTCTCACCGGCTTCCAATGTTCCGTAGCTCATCGTTGCAGTATTAATGGTAAGATACATGTCGCTGCTGGTAAGTTCGCCCATCACCTCATCTGCCATAGCGGCGCCGGTATTATTGATAGATACAACAATGGAGGCTGATTCGCCCGGATCGAGTTTGCCATTGTTGTTGCCATTGATATCCACAATATAAAACTCACCAAACTCTATCACGCCGGCAGTAGCAGTGACTGCAAAAGAGCTTTCCCAGATTTCGTTTCCGGTGGCAGTAACGTTGAAAGCTACGCTGTGTCCATCAGGAACATCGTTGGCAACTTCTACTGCAAAGGCATTGCTCATGTTAACAATTGCGTCAGGCGCAATGGTTCCGAAGTTTTCGGTTGCATCGGTAATGGTTACATATTCGTCGTCGGTGCTGATGGTTACTGCCACATTGGTAGCATTGGCAACGCCTACGTTTTTCATGGCAAGGCTAAGTGTTGAGGCTTCGCCATAGATCAATTTGCCCGAAGGTGTATTCACAGTCACCCCGTTGAAGATTACGTAAGGGCCGGTAGGAGGGATGCACTGGATGGTTTCGTAAATGGTTTCGCCGTTGAAAGCCGTTACAACCAATTTTACATCGCCCGGCAGGAAATTGTTGGCAACAGATACAAATCCGTTTTCATCAGAATAGGCACTGGCATACATGTCATCCTGCGAAAGGGCAACTAATGCGCCTTCAAAGGGAGCGCCGGCCAGATTAATGGTAGTTTCGAAATCAGCACCCACCAGCATCACATTATTTGAAACAGTTACAGGAGCCGGTTCGTCGGTTCTGATCTGCAAAGCGGCGTCACCAAAGGTAGTCCAGGTTTGCATGGTTTGCAAGTCGGAAGAACTGTTGCTTTCGGTGTACATCAAAACGAGGCCGTTGGCAACTATAGAGCCTATAATGGTGCGGCCTTCATCGGTATTGATACCGTTGCCGGGACTGGTGGTATAGTTGTAACCACCGGTAAGAATATCATTAAAATAGTCCTGACCACGCATAGGCGGATCCCAGGGCTGGTTGATGGTTGCCATGAGTGTCATGATGGCACCGCCGTTTTCTTTGCGAAGCCAGGCTTCGGCAAAGCAGTCGCCCGAATGGAAAGCACCATTAACACATGCTACCGAAAAAATAAAAGGCAATTTATCACCATTGGTAAGGCTATTCACGTTGGTGCTGCTAAAGCCGGTTGATCCCCACGAATTTTGCGAGCCGTGGCCGATATAGTTGATAATGCTGGCACCTTGCTCCACATAGTTTTTCACCATCGTCGAAGTTCCTGACGGATCGTACGCTGTGCTGATGTTATCGTAAGTAAAAGGGTTGAGTTTATTGGCCCAGATAACGTCGATTTGCTGATAATCCAACTCACCGTCGTCGCCGGGACCCTGGTTGCTGGCTATGCCAATGGCATTGTTGTACCAATCGCCCGAAGGATTTTTTTCGTAAGTGATGCTTTTGTTAACCTGCACGGTAACCTGTGCGGGGTTGGAGGCCGAAAAACGACCAATGGCAATCTCAGGGAAATTATCTGTTCCTACAACACAACCCAGCATTGGGTCCATTGGTGCATTGGCACCTCCGCCGAGGTCACATTTGATATCGGCCCAGTCGCCTACAAGCTGTACGTAGAGGATTTCGTTGTTCTCGTTGTATTTCTGTTGGATCAGGCTTTTCACATTGGTGCCGGCAGCAACTACTTCTTTAAAAACTTCAAAACCTTTTTCCATTTTCCAGTCGATGTAGGGCTGTATGGCAGCTTCGTCGCGGGCAGTGGTGATAACAAGGATGTCGCCGGTTTCGGTAATATCCATCACATCCAGTTGGTTTTCGTAATTCAAAAATACCGACGAATAAAGGCTTTCCATAGCGGGGAAGAATTTCCCGGTGGCGCTAAACAGCGGATTAACGGGCGCCGAATTATCGGGCGTGAGCGTAACTTCGATGTTTGTGTAAACGCGAACGGTTTTAGCCACCGCATTGTAGCTGAAAGGATAGATGTAAACAGTAGCACCGCGCACGTCTTTGATAATAAAAGGCTCGGTGAAGGTGGCTACTTCAGCGGGATAAAAGCTATCGGTAATCGATTCGGGAGCAATGGTGTAAGGAATCGTTGATGGATCCTGATCGCGGTAGATTACTCCACGCGAAGGCACCAGCGGCGCTTCTACCTGAAAATCGACAAAAGAAAGTGCCGACACCTGCATGGTCATATTTTTTACGGCATCGAGTTGTATGTTGGCATTAATAAATGGAAGTTCGGCATAGCCTTTTTCCATAGTGGTAACTTTGCTGTCGAAGGCGATGGCTGAAAATACAGCACCATCAAGCGTAACGGTTTTGATACCATAGTCCTGAATGGTAAACTGAAGAGTGGCGCTACCAGCAGCACCTTGCTTGTACTGCAAGTCGTAACCGTCGTTGGCCATCAGTCCAACAAAGGCAAAGAGAAGAAAAACATTTAATAAGAGTTTTTTCATACGATGAAAATTTAAAGTTTAATGAGTTTGAAAAATTTATTTTTATTTAGTTATGAATTCAAAAGTGATAATGATCGAAACTTATTTACCTAAAATGAGCTTACGCGTGATGTTTTTCGTTGAATTTTTGAGCATGATGTAATAGACGCCGCTGTCGAATGACGTAAGGTCGATAGTAAAACTGTTGATAGCCGATCGGTTGAGGTTGTCCAATGATTGCTGATACAATCTCTGGCCAAATGCATTAACAATAAAAATGTCGAGCCGGCTGTCGTCTTCCGCCAAAAAATCAAGGTTTACTTTATCGATGGCCGGGTTGGGATATATCCTGAAATTACCCTGGCGCTCCAGCTCAGCTATGAAAGTAGGCTGGAAGAAAATGCTGTTGGAAGCTATCGAAGCACATCCCCACACATTGGTGATGATGGTGTAATAATTTCCGGCAACGGTCGGACGATAGCTTTGCCCTACAGCTCCCGGAATGGCTCCTGCATCGTTGTGCCATTGGTTGCCAAACTGCATCGTCGATACCAGATTTTCGCCCACCTGAGTTATGGCAGGAGTGGCAGGCGACGCATGTACTTCAATTTGTATCTCGTCGGTATAAACCTGTCCTTTTACCATATCCGTAACCGTGACTACGAACAGTGTAGTGGCAAGCGGCGTGGCTATCGGGTTGCGTATTGAAGAATTGCTGAGCGATTCAGGTGGCGACCAGGCGTAATGATAATTGCCCGATCCGCCATACACGCTCACATTGAGCTGGGTTGTTTCGGTGGCGCAAAGCTCGGTGAGAGAGGCCGAAATATTTCCCGAAAGGGAGTTGTTGGTGATGACACCAAAAAATTCGAGATAATCCTGCATCAGTCCGAGGCGATTGCTGCCATAGCCACCAAATTCTGCTGAAGTGCCAATGGTTTTGTAGGTTCCGGCATCATTAGCAACAGCACAATTGTAAGCAGGAGTTAGATTTTTTAAAATTACAAAACCGGCATCAACAGGCTGCAAATGATCAATCCAGTTGTTGTCGCCGGTATATTGCAGAGTAAGCCCCTGCGTCATGGTTCCGTTCACGCCCTCCACGGTTGACAGGTCGCTGTTGCCATCCGATAGGCCATTGATAGCAAAGAGCGGGCGGACGGCAGTGGGAGAATCGTAATACCAGGCCTCGCCACCCTCAAGATACAACTGGCCGCCTGCCATGAGATAGTCGTATAATTTTTGTCCTTCGGCAGCAGTAAGTGCATGATTCTCGGGATAAACGCCCAGGCAAACCATGATAGAGGCGTATTTCGATAAGTCATCCGGAATGCTGGTTTCGGTCGCAGCCGAAATATTCAGTGCTTCGATGGCTTCAGCCATTTTATCAGCCGAATTATGATTTTTATCCAAATCAACTATTAGCACCGGCACCTGGCCTACTACTACAGAAAATTCAGCCAGGGAGTTACCCGTAAACGCGTCTTCATAATCGAGCAACAAGGTGGCTACCAAACCGGTTGGCGTGTTTGCGTCGGATGATACTTCGTAGGTTGCCATTGCCTGATGCTCCGCGGCAACATCGCCGAAAGGCATATAATCGGCGGTGTTCACAGTTAAGTAAGCATTGTCGGTGGTAAGCTGACCCGTTACAGCAGTGGCAGTGGCGCTTCCGCTATTTTTTATTAATGTGGTGATCAATACTGTTTCCCCGGCGTCGAAGCGGCCATTGTTGTCGCCCTGTGAATCATCGATGCTGAAGCCGCCAAAAACCAAATGCGGCGCATGACCTTTTATCGAAAAAGTGCTGTTCCACTGTTCATTGCCATTATTGGCTTGTAGCCCGAAAGCCACCTGATGGCCATCGGGAATATTAGGAGAAAAATGAATTTCAAAAATATTTTCGAGCGTAACTGTTGCATCCGGATCAAGATTGCCAAGCTGCGCGTTTCCGTTGTTTATTTCAACAAATATGTCCGCTGACGATAGGGTGAGCGTGACGTTGGTGGCAGGTTGTAAACCAAAATTTTTCATCGAAACATCCAAACCAATTGTTTCATTGTAGTCGGCCAGTCCGTTGCTATTGGCTTGTGTGTCATTTACACCAAAACCATCGAGCAACACATAAGGAGCGTCGGGAGCAGCCACGGTGATCTGAGCGGAGTAGGGTTGTAAATTCTGTCCGGTAATAACAATATCAGCCTGTCCGGGCAGCACAATGGGTTCGTCAAAAACCACTTCAGCCAAGCCTTCGGCATCGGCCAGGGCGGCACCATGCAAAACTCCCTGGCTGGAAATGGCCACAAAAGCATAAGGCTGGGTGTTGACAGTCAGTGTAGGCTGTCCGGGTATGATAAGCTGTGGATAATTAGCAGTGATTGTTGCAGGCTGCGAAAAATAAACCATCAGCGATGGATCGCCCATCAGGTGGTAGATTTCCCAATAATAATTAGCAAGTTGCGCTCCGGCCTGCGATACTGCCATATTTCCGGCTGCGGTCATTTGCCCTTGTGTTACATACCAGTCGTGGTGGTCGATGCCGGGTTGGTCGTGGAAAGTGCGGTCGTAGGCGCCCAGGTGAGCAGGATCGAATGAGGGGCTTGAGGAGATAGTCTCAAATCCTACTGCCCACCAGAAGTCTTCGTCCCAGTAGGTGCTGTTACTGGCACCGATATACCCCACGGCGCCTTTCAAGGGGGCGCGCAATACAGCTTCGGCCAGACAGTTTATCTGAAATTCGGACGAAGAGCAGCAGTTTCCCACCATCAGCGGATACTTGTGCGCATTGGTAAGTGCGGCAACATTGCCGGTAACAAATCCAGGATTGCTCCATCCCGAAGGGCTGCAATGCGCTGTATAGTTAACATAGGCAACGCCCTGTGAAATATTTTGGACGATCAGCTCTGAATAATTGCCACCGGGAGGTTCAGGTTGCAAATAAGCATGGGTTTGCAATCCATGTGCTTCATTAAAATAGTTTGTGGTTCCGTAGTTTACCTGCCCGTTTCCCCACAGAGCACCATGCGAAGCATCGGCACCGGCAATCAATACGGCTTGGTCGAGGAAGGTTGGATCGGGAAATAGGTACTGCTCGTATTCGAGTGTCTTATCAATTTGCGGCTGCAACTCCGCCAGCGTGTTGGCCGAGAAACGCCCGTAATAAGCGTCAGGGAAAATATCGTTGGTATATTCGGCATAGTAAAGATCGGTGACATGCCCGCCGGTAGTGCCTGTAAAAGCAGGAATCTGCGCGACATCGCCCACCAGCAACACAAAGGTTTGCGGGGCGTAGCCTTCCGGGGGATTGTTATAAAAATCTTTGAGATACTGGCTGATGCTGCTAGTGGTACTGCCCACCGAAGGATCGTCGGTGTAAGCTTCGACCATTTTGAAACCTTTGCGGGATTTCCATTGTATGAAAGGCTGCAATGGTTGCGCAAACAGTGGGTCGGAAACGATAATGTAAGTAATCGGTTGGTCACTTTCCGGATGTCCGTCCTCCAGGCCTTTTGAATTAAAAACACCATCGGAAATGCTGTTAAAATAATGGTTGTAGTGCTTCGTCTTCAATTGCAGCGTAGCCTGCACATTGGCATTTGTGTAGGTAATGTTTACATTCATCTGGCTGTAAACACGCACAATACCTTTTACAGGGTTATACTGCACCGGCGCTATTTCGAGGCGCGCCAACCGCATGCCACGCATGATGCCCAGCGGCACTGCTTTTACCAGATCATCGCCACTGAACCCGTCGATAATGTAGGCAGCTTCATTACGTGTAAGCGGCGCCAACTGCGGATCGTCACTTTTCGAAACCGGCGGCTGAACAGGAATAATCTGTGCATCTATTCCATAATCAGATAGATTTACATCCTGATATTCCGACTTGATGATTTCGATAGAAATGTCGCAACCCAGCGGTATCTCTATTAATTTTTTCAAAACCGGCAACATCGGAGCGCCCACTTGCGTGGAATAGCCATAGCCTTCAGCGCGTAACTGCAGGTAAGAAGCGGTTTGTGCCTTTACGTCGAAAGCCTCGATGTGGCCAAGACTGTTGCTAAAGGTGAGTTGGTGGTAAGTATTTTTGCCGATAACGATTTGGGTGGGTTCATCGCCAAACTGCAACACCTGAGCCATGAGCCTTGCATTGCCGGTGGGGAAACCCGCCAGGAGCATCAGAAGTAGGAGTAAAATGTTGGCGCTAAATCGTTTGGTCATAAAGTGAATTCGTCTTATTAAAAATGAGTAGCGAAATCAGGCGCAAATTTATGCTTTAAATCGACACCATTGTAATTTTTTTTAGAAAGTCGTTGTCGCTTAGTTTTCCTTATCTATCACATTGTTAATCAGTTTTCCAAACGCAAAACCGGGGTCTGATGTTCAAAATTGAAAGGGTCAAATTTAGTATTGTTCTAATAAACAACACGCAGCGCGTGTGTTAAATAAAAGTTAATGCTACCAATATTCACAAATTTTTGATCCTGGTTGGATTGAAATTCATTGCTACAGCTTACAAATTGCAGGTAGGTCATCCGCCGGGAGCGCCTTTTTTCCAGGTACTGTGGGGAGAATCTTCACCTTGAGTGTTTTTGGCGAGTCGCGTATTCACTCAATCCTTACTTACCCCGCAACTCTTCACCGGAGGCTGAGGCAGGAGAACTGAGGACTGAGAACTGCGACGGAGAACTGTGGTCTGCGACGGAGAACTGTGGCCTGCGAACTGCGGCCTGAGGCCTGCGAACTGGGGACTGCGGACTGCGGACTACGGTCTGAGAACTGTGGACTGAGAACTGAAATTATTTAGGTGTTCAAAGTCCCATTCCATTGCAATGCCAAAACCGCAATGTCGTCGGAGGGAGGTTGGCTGCCTGTAAACTTATGGAGCCGTTGCAGCAAATCATCCATTAATTCATGAATATCTGCGGCAGCTCCGTTGGTGAGTGCGTCTTCCAGATTGTCTTTTTCAAAAAAGAGATTTTCGGTGTTTTTGGCATCGGTTACACCATTGGTAAAGAGCACCAGCTTATCCTTCGCATTCAGTTTTAGCTGGCCGGTTTTGAAGCTCACCTGATCCATCACACCGAGGGCTGGGCCATGTGTGGCTTTCACCTCATACAATTCGCCTTGTTGCAACAGGTAAGGGTAATTGTGCCCGGCGTTGCAAAAGATTATTTCGCCCGTGCGCGTGTCGAGCAAGCCGATAAAGAAGGTTGTAAAGACGGCGTTTTTATTCTGGCTAACCAAAATTTCGTTGATCTTCCCAACGATTAAGCTTAGGCTCTGTGTGGAATATGCCGCCGATCTGGTGAGGGTAAGTGCGATGGCCATATACAGTGCTGCCGGTATGCCTTTGCCGGCTACATCGCCCATGGCAAAGCAAACGGTATGTTCGTTTACATCAAAGAAATCGTAGAAATCGCCACTAATGTGCCGGGCCGACTTCAGGGTGGCTATTATGCCGAAATTTCGATTGGCGCAAAAGGCAGTAAAGTCGTTGCGCAGGTATCCCATCTGTATTTGGTGTGCCACGCGCAGTTCGCTCTCCAGGCGCTCTTTGTAGCGTTCGGTAGCAAGCAGGTTGCGGATGTAGCTTTGCAACTCCGTTTGCATAGTTTCGATCGAGTCTTTTAGCACCATTACTTCATCGTTGATAGCGATGGAAGGCATTTCCACGGTGAAGTTTCCCTGCCCGATTTCTAAAGCGCTCTCCGAAAGTTGTTGTAGCGGCCGGGTGAGGCGCCGGGTGATAAATATGATGGTAATGATGATTAGTATAAATCCGATGATCCCTGTGAATGCTACGAGGGTGGTGGTGATATATAAATTGCCGAGCAGATTGCGCTTAGGGAAAACCACCGCTACTGACCAACTGTTTTGCGACACAGGCATGTAATACACCACCGAGTTGAAATTATCGAAAACACCATCGAGGGTTGCAAACCCGCTGCGTCCGGCCAGCATATTGTCGGCCAGCATCACCAGATCCGGATTGTTGAGCTTCTTGGCCGTTTCGTAAATATCGCTATCGTAGTTGGCATCACCGCCAGGTCTTACCAATGGCTTTCCAGTTTTAGAAAGTATAAAAACATAGTGTTTTTGTTGCAGATTTTGTTTTTCTATCACCTCGCGGAGCCAATTCAGCCGCAGCTCTATGCCTATTAATCCGCTAACGTGTGTGCTGTCGTTCACACCCAGATTGGCCGGCACCAGATAGGCTACGCTGAATTCGCTGCTTTGGTCGATTTTATAGGCTTCGCTCCAAAAAGGATTGTTGTTGGTTTTTAATCGCTCAGCCCATTCCTGAAGTCTTTCGGTTAAAACCGGGTGGTTCGTATCGGAAAGTTTACCATTGTCATAAACAAGAAGCCTGGGCTGGCTACCCTGGGCTGGCAGGATTTGGTCGAAATACACTGCAAAGCCGCCAGGGATGCGGTGGTTGTTGGTGGTAAGCATTTGCAGCATGATAGCAATCTCATCGAGATCGAGGTGATCCTGCTTGAGAAGCTCTGCCAGATTGGTGGTAGGTAATTCAACCCGCAACAGCTCCTGCTGGATAAGGCTCACAGTAAGCTCCGAAATATTGCGCGCATTGGTATGGGCGTCTTTGAGCAGGTTTGAGCGTGTGATCCAAAAATTGATAAGCACAATTATTGTAAAAATGCCCAGTACAATGGCGGAGATGGTAAAGGTGAGCCGGCCTGTCAGGCTTCTGTATTTTTTCATGTTGCGCTGTTTTTTTTAATAATTTTCAATTACACCTTCAAAATCGTTTCCAGTTCAATGGTTTGTAATGACACCATCCGGGTGTCCTCAAAGCTGCAAACAGCCAATTTGTAATCGTCTTCCAGAGGGAGTTGTAATAAATTTCCTTGTATCAATACATTATTTGCGTAAAGCCTGAAATGATGCTTTTCGTGTCGCACCACAAAAGTATTGAGCGGACGCGTGAGGCCTGTTCCCAGTGCCTTGAGATAGCTTTCCTTTAGGGTCCAAAGATCAAAAAAAAACGATCGCTGGCTCTCCTCGTTTTTGGTAGTGAGTTGAAGATATTCCTCTGTAGCAAAAAAACGCCGTGCCACAGCCAGATTTGCATTCCTGACTTTTTCCACATCCACGCCTACAGGCGCGTCCGATAGTGCTGTCACAATCCACCTGCCGCTATGCGATACATTAAAATGAATCTCCGGATGCTGGTTAAAATAGGGTTTTTCATTTTGATATTTTGAAACTGTCAAATGATCCACAGGCAGCTTATAACGGGTTGCCACTGCCCATTGCAACAGCAATCTGCCCAGCACTTTGCGCTGATACACTTTCCGGTGGCCATAGCGCAATACTTCAGGTCGCCGCGACGGCTCCAGTGCCCCAAGCAGCGCCGATTCCTTGTCGGCAAAAATCTCCTCATCCGGCAAGGCTAATGCAAATACTTCCGTCATGTGATTTTTTTTACAAAGAAATAAAAGGTTTTTCTATCCGGAATAGAAATTTTGGAAATGGTAACGATACGCTCCCAGGCTTGCCCGCCGCAACAAGAAGCCCTAAATGATACCAGGTAAGAAAATAATATCTGCAAAATGAATCGAACCGATACAAGATTTGTTGATGATAATAGTTAATAAAACGCTAAATTTAAATTTAGGAAAGCAAAGTAGGATTTAATTGTACTTTTGCATCCAAATGTTTAGGGGACATCGTTTGACTATGACAAAACTAAGGTTTTTATTTCTGTTTTTTGTTTTTCTGCTACTTAGCTTTAATGCGCCTACCAACCACAATGTGGCGCCCGACAGCAAGCCACTCACCATACCCGATGCCGCCCCGCCATTGCCCCGCGCCTCTATCAATAAAATTGATTCGCTGGTAGAAAGGGTGCTCACATTAAACCGTTGGAATGGCGCAGCGCTGGTGGCCATCGAAGGTTATCCGGTGGCAGAATACTGCCGCGGCTATGCCAATCTCGATACAAAAGAAATCCTTAACGACAGCACGGTATTTCAAATAGCTTCGGTGAGCAAAAGCTTTACGGCACTCTCGGCGCTTATTCTCTACGAACGTGGTCAATTGGATTTGAATGCTCCCGTAGTTAAATACATTCCGGAGTTTTTGTTCCCAAAAGTTACTATAAAGCATCTGATGCAGCACACCTCCGGGCTGCAGAACTACATGTATTTTGTTGATAATTATTGGCCTGAAGAGCGTCCGCTCAACAACGAAGATGTATTGCAATTGCTCACCGATCATGATCAGAAGAGAGATTGTTGGCCGGGACAGCGGCACATCTACAGCAATACCGGCTATGCCATGCTGGCATTGGTAGTAGAGCGCGTATCGGGCAAGCGATTTTATGATTTTGTGCGCGACGAGATTTTTGATCCATTGGGCATGAAAAACACTTTTGCCTGGAATCCTGCCGATGCCCAAAACAGCCGGATGGCCATTGGGTATGCCAACAGGTATCGGGGCAGCCGGCACAATCACAGCCCGCTCGATGAAGTGCTGGGCGACAAAAGCATTTACAGCACCACGCACGACTTGCTCCTATACGATCAGGCATTATATACTTCCTTGCTCGTAAGCGACAGCACATTGCAACAAGCCTTCAGCCCTACCATTACACCACGCGGACGCTCCTACAACTATGGCTACGGATGGCGCCTGAAAGAAATGGATGGCCACCGCGTAATTTACCACAACGGACTCTGGAACGGATTTACAGCAAGCCTCACACGCATCCCCGACGAGCGAATGACGATAATACTGCTCAACAATACAAATGCCCACGTTGCACCGATGGTTGACCAGCTTTATCGAATCACCAGCCGCGAATTGGAGACGCCGAACATGCTTGCAAGCAAAAAGTGATTTTATTTGTTGTAAAAGCAAAAGAGAAAAAGAGACCAAAGAAATAATTTCTATTTTTGTGGCTCATCAACTGAATGATTGCAAAACAAAAAATAACAAAGCATTATGACTGAAAATATGAATAACCTTGTTTTGGTGCCCACAGATTTTACGGCTGTTGGCGACAATGCCATCAGCCAGGCTGCCGAAGCAGCCCGCTTTTTAGGTTATAAAGTGGTGGTACTCCACGTAATCGACAAAACCACCAAAGCACAACTTAAAAAAGAAAGCCTCGACGAAGCATCCGTAGAAGACAAACTGCAAGTCCTCGTTGACGACATCAAGGCTACCTATGGCATCGAAGCCGAAGGAATATCGCGCGAAGGCACCATTTTTACCACCATCAGCGATGTGGCTAAAGAACTGGGCGCCAATCTGCTTTACCTTGGCACGCACGGTAAAATAGGCATGCAGCACCTCACCGGCAGCTACGCCCTCAAAGTAGTGACCAGCTCACCTGCTCCTGTTATCGTGGTACAAAAACGCTCCTTCAACGACGGCTATCGTCATATTGTACTGCCCATCACCAGCGACTCCGGCCCGTGGGAGAAAACCAAATGGGCAGCACATATTGCCAAGCAGTTCCGCTCCGAAATTCATATCTACCAGATGAATGGCCCCGAAATCGACGAAGCCGTGAATCAGATTACCGAGTTTTTTGATAAAAACGATGTGAAATACACTGTGCGTGAAGCTGCAAAAAATACCAACTTTGCCAAGCAAATCATCGATTATGCCACCAGCAACAATGCCGACCTGGTGATGATCATGACCGACCCGGATCAAAGCTTCGCACGCTTTATCCTCGGCTCATGGGACGAACAGATCATTTTCAACGCAGCGCAGATACCTGTAATGTGTATCAACCCGCGCAAGCTCAACTGGCAAAAAATTGTTTCTTACTAAGCTCATCAGAAATTAATTATCAGGAGCCGGATCACATATTTCCGGCTCTTTTTGGTTTTAACCTTGCCGACCAACCCACGATGTCATGGATTTTGAAAATCTGAAAAAAGCTGTCTTACAGATGTTGTCGAAAGAACTTCGGCCTAACCTTTATTACCATGACATCAACCACACGCTCGATGTGTATCATTCGGCCCAAAGACTGGCGGAATTAGAGGGTATTGGCGAAGATGACCTTTTGCTGATAAAAACTGCTGCACTGCTTCACGATTCGGGCATGCTCAACGCATACGACGGCCACGAAGCCGCTTCCTGCAATATTGCGCGCGAAATGTTGCCCCGCTTTGGTTACACCGATGACTATATCCACCGCGTATGTCGCATGATTCACACCACACAGTTGCCGCAGAGCGCTGTAACGCTGTCTGAAAAAATACTTTGCGATGCCGATCTGGACTATCTTGGCCGCGAAGATTTTTTTATGATCGCCCACCGACTCCGCGTGGAATGGAACATGCAAAAGGTACGGGTAACTACCCTCCGTGAATGGTACGAGCTACAGGTAAAGTTTCTCGAAGCGCATACTTATTTTACGCCGTCGGCCAGAGATACACGCTCCGAAGGCAAGCAGAAAAATCTGAACCAGATTAAAGAAATTCTCTGTATTAATAAATAAATATGAATCTCATCAAATGCCTCCCTAAAGGCACTGATGCCGATATTATTACGTTGGCATGACTTCCATAAAAGCTTCATTACATTATTTTTGGGACCGATACCCGTTGCAATCAGTCATGTGGCTGGCTGTAATTTTGCGTCTTGTGGCAGTGATTTTTGCCCGTGGATGGGGCATGCTCGACGATCACTTTTTGGTGATAGAAATTGCACAGTCGTGGATCGACGACGGCAACTTTAACCACTGGTTACCGTGGGACGCCGAAAATGAGGGACCTACCGGCCACAGTTTTTTCTACGCCGGCCTGCATTATTATTTTTTCCGATTTCTCGAATGGCTTCATCTCACCGACCCACAGGCCAAAATGCTGGTGGTACGTGCTGTTCATAGTGCCTGGTCGCTGGTGGTGGTGTATCTGGGTTATCGCATAGCCCATCGGTTGGCCGACACAAAGGCTGCCCGGCTCACCGGACTTTTGCTGGCGGCTTTCTGGTTTATGCCGTGGTTGTGTGTACGCAATCTCGTGGAGATTTTTGCCATCCCATTTCTCATGATCAGCATCTGGATGCTGATGAATAAAGACCGGAAGCAATCATGGTTGTGGATTATGGCGGCGGGCTTTATTGCAGGCATTGCGTTTTCGGTAAGGTTTCAGACCATTCTATTTGCCGGCGGGCTGGGGCTGGTGCTTTTGCTGCGCCGCGAAATATGGCAGGCACTGCTCTTCGGCGTAGGTTATTTGGTGGCGATGGCGCTGTTGCAGGGAGTGGTGGATTACATCATCTGGCAGCAGCCTTTTGCCGAGCTTACCGAATATGTACGGTACAATATCGAAAATCGGTATGGCTATCTTACCGGCGACTGGTACAACTATCTGGTGCTGCTCTTTGGCCTCCTCATTCCACCGGTAAGTGTTTTTCTCCTTATCGGAATGTTCAGACATTCGCGTAAGTACCTGCTGATACTGCTTCCTACAATGGTATTCCTGGCGTTTCACTCGTATTTTCCTAATAAGCAGGAACGATTTATCCTCACCATTGTTCCGTTTATCATCACCATCGGAGTGCCGGGTTGGCTGGCCATGATGCAGGAAAATGGCTGGCTGCAGCGCCACCGGAAATGGATCAGCGGAAGCTGGATATTTTTTTGGATTATCAATACCATATTATTATTTGCGGTAAGCACCACGTATTCCAAAAGGGCGCCGGTAGAAGCCATGAGCTACTTAAAAAAATATTCAGGCATCGAAGCTATCGTAGTGGATAACAGCACGCGCGCCAATGTGCCGCTTATGCCGCAGTTTTATCTGGATCAATGGATCGAAATTTACGAGGTCACTACGGTACATCCTGTTGAGCTATTGCCACGCAGCATGAGTTTTGTTGATGCAGAACCCGACTTTGTTCTTTTTGTCCGCGACGAAGAGTTGCCACAGCGCCTGGAGGCAATGCACCAATTATTCCCTGACCTGCAATACGAAACCACTGCCGAGCCGGGATTTGTGGATAAGGTGATGTTTTGGCTCAACCCACACAACAAAAACGACCGGATTATTATCTATCGGAATTTAGGAAAATCCAAACCATGATCAGATAGTAAAAACTTATTTTTCATCCTGATGTTTTGCTCATTGGCTCACCGCAACTAATTGGCGGTACACATTGCTTTTAATTACCTGGTAACTCTGGAATTTTACCTACATAAAGATTAGATTTTGAATACAACGCTAAAATTTTTAATTATGAAATATTTATCACTTTTGCTTCTCTTCATTATTGCAGCCGCATGTTCTACGCAAACCAACAATACCACCGGGCAACCTGCACCGGAGCAGCTTTGGCATCAGGTGGAAGGTAACTGGTTGGGCGAAATGCCTTGCGAGCACTACGATGCAGTTGCCTGGCAACTCACACTTAATGCCGACAGCTCTTACAGTCAGCAAAAAATTTATGTTGGCAAAAACCACAAAACTGAAGCCGATAGCGGCAATTGGCGGCTTTTTGCTGATAGCTCGCTCACATTATACAATGATAAGAATGATGAAATCAATCTGAGTTTTGTTGGACCTTATTTGCAGCAAAACTTTTTAGAACCACAACCTCAGTCTGACGGCCAAAAGGAATTCTACCGGTTTTACCGCAGCACTTCCGAAACCAACCCAAATATTTATACACAGAAAGCTGCAGCAGGTATCGATTTTAGGGCCACCGGCAACGAACCTTTTTGGTCGTTGGAAATAGATTTTGAAAACAAAATGCAATTTGAAGCCCTCGACGGTTTCGGTATCACCACTCCTGTTGCCGATCCAATGACAGCAAATAATGAGGATACCCTTCGTTATGAGGCGGAAACCGAATCCGGAACACTTATCATCACCATTGTTAGTCAATCCTGCACCAACAGCATGTCGGGTGAGAAAAGCGATTACCAGGTTGACGTTCAGGTAAAATCTTCCAGCGATAATTCTTTTAAAAACTACTCCGGCTGCGGAACCTATCTTGGCAATTACCGCGTCAATGGTGCCTGGCAATTAAAGCGGATGGGCGATAGCAAAATTGCTGAAGGCAATGATCAGGAAATTCCCACACTTCATTTATCCATCAACCAAATCCTGGTTTATGGCTTTAGCGGCTGCAACAGATATACCGGCAAAGCTGAGATGAATGACGATAGCCTCACTTTCAGCTATATGGCTTCTACACGCATGGCCTGCCCCGGCGATACACTCGAAGATCGTTATCTGAGAATACTTTCCGAGAAGTCGCTTCACTATCGTGTGAATAATCACACGCTGATGCTGGGTAGCGGCGAGGATTTGATGGTTTTTGAGAAAGTGGAGGGTGTTGAAAAATGATTCTGATTTACTTCATCCAATGTTTTAATTAATAAAAAATGATTAATCGCGGCGCCCCAGGAAAATCATAAGATAATACATGAGCGTGGCCAGTGAGGCAAGCGCGGCTACCACATACGTCATGGCAGCAGTGCGCAGGCTGTCTTTGGCCATGCCATGCTGCTGCGACGATACGATGCCACTGCTTTCGAGCCATACCAGCGCGCGTCGCGAGGCGTCAAACTCTACGGGAAGGGTGATAAAACTAAAAATTGTTGTCATGGCAAACAAGATGATGCCGATGAGCAGCAATTGCGGGAAAACATTGATAAGCAGAATGCCGGCCAGCAGCACCCATTGCACCCAACGCGAACTGATGCTTACCACCGGCACCAGCGCCGAACGCATACTGAGCCAGGCATAAGCGTGGGCATGTTGTAAGGCATGGCCGGTTTCGTGTGCGGCTACCGCAGCCGACATCACGCTGCGTCCCTGATAAACTTCCGGACTTAGATTGATGGTGCGGTTGGCGGGATTATAATGATCGGTAAGTTGCCCCTGCACCGATCCAATTTTCACATCGTGGATGCCATTCTGGCGCAGCATCTCGGCGGCCACCTCATGGCCTGTCATGCCTCCTGCCAATGGTATCTTTGAATATTTAGCAAACTTCGACTTGAGCTGCGACTGTACCAGCCAGCTTAGCAGCATAAAAAAACCGAAAATAATCAGATACATCATCATAGTAATTTATTTTTAAAAATGTGCGTAGCATTTTACAAATTGTTTGCCAGAGCCTTATTCTATCATCTTCCTAAATTCTTCTTCGCTGATGATGGTGATGCCCAACTTCTCAGCTTTGGCAAGTTTGGAAGGCCCCATATTTTCGCCGGCAACAACGTAATCGGTGCTGCCGGAGATGGCGCTGACGTTGCGGCCACCATTGGCTTGGATGGCTTCTTTGATGCCGTCGCGCGAAAAGTGCGCAAAGGTGCCGCTCACCACGAAGGATTTATTTCCGAGTTTTTGCGTCGCTGCTTCTGCGGGCTTTTCCATTTCCATTTGCAAACCATATTCTTTTAGTCGCGTCACAAGCTCCTGATGTTCGGGCCGCGCAAACCATTCGAGCACACTGCCTGCAATGCGTTCACCAACTTCATTTACTGTTATCAGCGTATCATAATCGGCTTGCATCAACGCCTGCATCGATCCGAAATGTTCGGCCAGCTTGCGCGCAACAGTTTCGCCAACATATCTTATCCCCAAAGCAAAAAGCACCCGCTGAAAAGGTGTTGCTTTAGAATTCCCGATACCTTCCAATATTTTTTCGGTAGCTCGTTTCTGAAAAGTTACAATACGCTCTTTGCGGTCGCCATCGGCAGGATACACTTTCTCTAATCCAAAAAGTTTTTGGTAATCGAGCGTGTAAAGATCGGCCGCATTATTCACCAAACCTTTATCAAAAAGCAGTTCTATCTTCCCTTCGCCCAGGCTGTCGATGTCCATGGCACGGCGGCTGATAAAATGTTCCAGCTTGCCTTTTATCTGTGGCGGGCAGTGGTCTTCGTTTGGGCAATAGTGCGCAACTTCGCCTGGCTGGCGTACCAGCGCAGTGCCGCATTCAGGACATTTGCTGATAAACTGTGTAGGTAGTCCACCCACAGGGCGATTAGCTAAATCCACGCCGACGATTTTTGGAATCACCTCCCCGCCTTTTTCCACAAACACGCTGTCGCCCACGCGTACGTCAAGCTCCTGCATGATGTCGGCATTGTGCAGCGAAGCGCGTTTTACGGTGGTTCCTGCCAGCAGCACCGGCTCCAGATTGGCAACGGGAGTAACGGCTCCGGTGCGGCCCACCTGATAAGCGATCGACATTAGGCGTGTGGCTACCCGCTGTGCTTTGAATTTGTAGGAAATGGCCCAGCGCGGCGACTTGGCCGTGAACCCCAGCGCCTGTTGCTGGCTGAAACTGTTCACTTTTATCACCACCCCGTCGATGTCGAAATCGAGCGAGGCACGTGCAGTATCCCAATGGTTGATGTAATCGAAAATTTCGTCGATGTTTTTACACAGCGCGATGTGATCATTCACATTAAGTCCCCATTGCCGTGCGGCTTTTAAATTCTCGAAATGATTGTTGTAGGGCAGTTCTTCGCCCAGCACAAAATATACCATGCAAGTGAGTCTGCGTTTGGCTACCTCTGCCGAATCCTGCATCTTGAGGCTGCCCGATGTCGCGTTGCGTGGGTTGGCAAATGGCGTGTCATCATTCTCTGCTTTCATCTTATTCAGATGATCGAATGAGGCATGTGGCATCAGCACTTCGCCGCGCACCTCCAGCTCCTCAGGCCAGCCTTTGCTGTGCAATCGAAGCGGGATGCTGTGTATTGTTTTTACGTTGTCGGTTACTTCATCGCCGGTTTCGCCATCGCCGCGGGTAACGGCCTGCACAAGCCGTCCCGATTCGTAGCGCAGACCAATGGCCACACCATCATATTTTAGCTCACACACATATTCCACTTCGTCGGAAATGCTTTTGCGGATGCGGTCGATAAAATCGCGTACCTCTTCGCGCGAATAAGTGTTGCCCAACGAAAGCATCGGATAGCGGTGCCTGACCTGCCGGAACTCTTTGTTGACTTGGCCGCCCACACGCCGGGTAGGCGAATTGGGATCGGCCAGCTCCGGAAACTGTTTTTCGAGTGCTTCGAGTTGTTTGAGCTTTTGATCAAAATCATAATCCGAAATTACGGGTTGCGACAACACGTAATAGTTATAGTTGTGCTCGTGCAGTTCGCGGCTTAGCGCATCAATCTGCCGGCGGGCTTCATCCTGGGTCATCGGTTTGATAGTTTTTTTAATTTCGCGGCCAAAGATAGAGAATTGCGGAGAGGGCGTTACAGATTAACATCCGCAGAAAGGAAAAAACGATAATCATAAGCCAAGTTTTAAAATGAAAAAACCTAACGCTCAACACTTCACGAGCATCATTATTAATACAATGAAACACTACCTTATTTTGATCACGTTTTGTTGGTTGCTGATAATCGCCACCACCACCACACAGGCGCAGCAGCCTGCCCTGCCTGAATTTATCACCAGCCAGCTCGACGAATATGTGTTGCAGGGGATCAAGGACTGGAACCTGCCGGGCGTGGCGGTAGCCATTGTTAAAGATGGCCGTGTGCTCGTGGCAAAAGGTTATGGTTTGCGCGATCACCACCTGCCTGACCCGGTGGATGCCAATACGCTTTTTATGATTGCCAGCAACACCAAGTCATTTACCGGAACAGCAGTGGCCTTGCTGGAATATCAGGATAAATGTAAAATTACTGATAAAGTTACCGGCTATGTGCCCGGCTTTGCAATGAACGATCCCTGGGTGACGCAGCATGTTACTATTGCCGATGTGCTTTCGCATCGCATTGGGATGGCTACTTTCCAGGGCGACTTTTTGTACTTTTATTCTAATCTGAAACCTGAAGAGATTTATGAGAAGTTCCCTTTGATTGTTCCTCAATTCGATTTCAGGGAGCGATATGGCTATTGCAATGCCGGCTATTTCTGGGCGGGTCAGTGCATCGAAAGCATCACCGGCAAGCCCTGGAACGAATTTATCGAAACACAGTTGCTGCAACCACTCGAAATGAATCGCACACTGACGCTTTCTGAAAATTTGCAACAGCAAAAGAATGTTGCTTCTGCGCATACGCTGCAACAAGGCGTGTTGACGGTGTTTCCGCAAACCAATATCGATGTGATTGGGCCGGCGGCTTCGATGAGTTCGTCGGTAAATGATCTTAGCCACTGGCTCATTGCCCAGCTCGACAGCGGACGTTACAACGGGCGGCAGGTGATTCCTTATGAAGTGATTGCTAAAACGCGTTATCCACAAACCATCCAAAGCCGGAACTCCATGTATGGCCTCGGATGGTCGATAGAAGATTATGCTGATGTGCAGGTGATCTCGCATGGCGGAGGAATTCTGGGCTTTGTTACAGGCGTTACGATAGTTCCGGAGTTGAACCTCGGCATTGTGGTGCTGACCAACTCCGACGAGAATTGGTTTTATGATGCTTTGAAAGACGAAATCCTCGACGCTTTTCTGGGTAAGCCCGTTGGCAATTACAGCGGCCGCTACCTGCAGGTATATAACCAGCGCCAGGCCATTAATAACCAACAGATACAGCAATGGCGCGATACCGTGCTAATGCATCTTCCGGCTTCGCTACCACTCGCAGCATTTGCAGGGAAGTACGAAAGCGAATTGTACGGAAGTATTCGCCTAAGCGTAGCAGACGAATCTTTGCTGATTGATTTTGAGCATCATCCCGACTTGAAAGCCACCTTGCAGCATCTTTCCGGCGACCGGTTTTTGTGTACTTATTTCCCGTCGCGGATGGGCACGGAGGTTTTTCCTTTTATTGTAAAAGGTGGGGAGGTGCAGGGGTTTACACTCAAAGTAGCCGACAGGCTGGAACGCACCTCTTACAATTTTATAAAAGTCGGTGGACGGTAGCCTTATTCAAACGCATCGATAACGTCGTTTGCCCACGACAAACCAGCCATCACCGTAGGGAATCCAATGGTAGAAGTAAGCAGGATAATGGCGTGACGTATCTCTGAAGCATCGGTGCCGGCCTGAAGAAGCTGCCGCGTGTGGCTGTGCACGGCTCCTTCGCTGCGGATGGCTACTGCTGCGGCCAGTTGCACCAGGTTGGCCTTCTTGTCGCTAAGTGTTCCCGCGCCTTTGGTGGCTGCGCCCAAATTTTCGACTGCCTTTAAAAATTCAGGATACGCTTCGGCGATTCTTTGATAGTGTGCTGGGATTTCTTTATGCATGGCTGGTAGTTTTGATGTCAGTGATATTTTTCCGTTTCGGCAAAATTAAATAATCTGGTGGCACGTTGCCAGGCCCACCACCGCAGGCGTGTTAAAAGTTATTAAAACGCAAGAAAACCAAGTGTGAAAACCTTTTCATCTCAATTACTCTTTAACGCACTGTTCGGGAAACAAGTGACTTCTACAAATTTTTTTAATTTTGCAACCAATGAAGCTTTACATAAAATACATGGTAAGTCTCCGGTGCAAAATGTTGGTGCAGGAGGAGCTGAAAAAGCTTGGGATGAAATATGTCGTGGTTGACCTTGGCGTGGTTGATTTTTTGGAAGAAATAACAGAAGAAAAACGTGAGCAATTGAAAGTAAATCTGCTAAAGTCAGGCCTGGAGGTAATGGATGATAAAAGAGCGATCCTGATTGAAAAAATAAGAATTGTGATTACAGAAATGATTCATTACACCGATGAAGAGCCTAAAGAAAATTATTCTGACTACATCAGCAAAAAAATAGGATACGATTATACCTACCTTGCCAACATCTTTTCGGAAGTGAAAGGTATCACTATACAGCAGTTCATTATAATTAACAAAATTGAAAAAGTAAAAGAACTCATATTGTATGACGAGCTTAACCTTACGGAGATTTCCTACAGGATGGGATACAGCAGTGTGGCCCATCTGTCTAATCAGTTCAAGAAAATTACGGGGCTAACTCCTTCTTTTTTCAGGCAAATGAGCGAAAAACGTAAAAGAAATTTGGAAGACTGCTGATCCTAATTAAAATCCACTACGGAAGGCTTTGAAATTTCAAAACCCCTGAAGCCGTAATCTGTGGTTATAAAAGAATTTGTTTTGAAAATACTGGCACCTTTGCCGGGAGCAAAAGGGTAAAATGCCAGTGAAATCTGGAAGTTACTAAAGATAAGGTAGTCGTTTTTTATTAAAACACCCAAACCAAAAAATGAATAGAGCCGGCTTCTGCTAAAGCCTGATGATTCGTTTCCCAACATGCCCAGGGATGTAAAGAAATAGGGGCCAAAGTGAAAGCCTATTAGATTCCAGGGAGCATAAGTTTGGGTTTGGAGCGTTAGCACCACCATGCTTGTAGCACTATAAGCAAGCTCTTCAAATCCTTTCATGGCTTTATTAAAAGTGAGGTTATCGCCCGGAGCCCTTCGTAAGCCAACAATTACCGTGGGTTTAACAAACTGCCTTATCTTCCAGTTGCCCAGTTGGTAGAGTGGCGTAAAATAATTTAACCTGCCGGTAATCACACCCTGTCGGAAGTGCGATGCCTTGACAAAAGTACCGTACTCGAAATGCGTGCTCAGATAGCCAAACCGAAAATAATTTCCCCAGGCAGCCTGTAAGCCCAGATACCATCGGCCCGACTGCCGAACATCGGCTCCTCCTGTAAAACCAAAAGCCCAGCCAACGGGTACATTTTCAATTTTTCCATAATCGACAATGTAGCTGTCGCGGATGTATTGCCGCGAAGTAAAACCCAGCCCGGCGAAAAAAACAGTTTGGTTGTTGAAGACATTGGCAGCCGCCGCCTCTTCGGGTCTTCCCGGATACCTATCTACCAGCAGGCGCCCCGACAGGATAAAATTAGTGGTTCGGGCTTTTACCGAATTGCCACTAAACAATTGCCACGACCGGGCAGCCCAGTAATCCTGGACATTGTTGCGTGAGGATAAATGCAGGATACTGTCCTGTTGAACAAAGGAAATCGAAGTTTTCATTTGTCCTAAAAAAACACCTCCAGCCCACTTTGTCAACGGGGAATAGAAATTCCTTTCAAATGCAATAGTTCTTAAAAGACCCTCCTTGCCCGAAAAATAATACTCAGCTCTGGCGCTTATGTAGGTTGCCTTGATATTAGGAATCAAATAGCTAATGCGTGTAAAATTGGTGCCGGCAGGCTGTTCCCATTTTGTATCTATCCGGGGACGATGCCCAAGCCCGGCAAAATTATCATCCGTCAAATCCATTTTAACGGAGTTACCCGACAGGTCGATACCAGGAATTAAGCTCCACACATCCCAGACCCAGACATACACATCGAGTGAGTCGGAACCTTCGGAAGCTGGCAATGTAAAAAGTTCGACATCCCGCAGGTATTTATGCGATCGCACCAGTCGTTCTGATTCCTGCACCACTAACGAATCATAGGACTCACCATTTTTAAATAACAACATGTTTTTAATGGTCATCACCCGCGTCTTTGCATGCAGCGCATTGCCTGTTTTCACAAGCCAACCTTTTGGGTGCAAAGAGGTATCCTGAACGTAATGGCCAAAGGGATCGAATGTAACAACATGAATATTTCTGATGATTTTTCCTTCATCGTTCAAATAAGGCTTTGGCTTAATGCTTTTGCTTGTTTTTGTTTTTCGGGTTTTATCAGCGGGAGCCTCCTTCAATAGCAAACGGTAGAGAAATTTGGTAAATTTTTTCTTTTTCGAGAAGTTTTCGATGGCGCCGTATCGTATCGAATCATTATTATCCCTTACAGAATCACGGACAGTCCTCAACGAATCGCGATAGACTTTAACTGAATCCGGTACGGAGAGAGGTTCTTGTGCATGTACCAGCCCGAAAAAACATGAGGCGAAAAGAACGATAAATAATAATCTGAGGTACATAGCCAATGATGTTTCATGTAAGGTTGTGTTATTTTTTCAATACTCACCGAGTAAAAATTTTAGATTCTTCGCTACGCTCAGAATGACAAGGTTTTTCGTGTATTTGTGGGAGTGAGGGATGGGTGGCGGCGAAGCCGCCACCCATCCCTCACCTACGCCCCTAAACAACTGTCATTCTGATCCGCCAAACGGCGGAGAAGAATCTATTGTTTTAACAATGTTCTACTTTTAACCCGGCTTGCCCTGGTTGCTATTTTTCTTCTTCATGAGGGATGCCAGCCGGAAATTCCTGATTTAATTCAAGCTGCTTCTTTTCTTCTTTTATTCTCTTCTTTTCCTGTCTTTTGAAATATCCTCTCAGCAGAAAGCTGCTTTTTAGCGCCTCCAAATTTTCATTCAGGCTTTTGCTGCTCTCCTTCAGATTTTCGAAAGTCTGGCCAAGATCCCCCGACATGGCTGTATCGCGCACCAGCAATCCAAGCGTTCCGTCGCCTTCATTAATTTCCGTCATGATCGCGTTCATTTGCCCGGAAGTCATCTCTGTATTGGCTGCCGTTAGATTGAGACTGGCCATGATGGAGTCAATGTTTGTATTGAGGCTGTTCATGATAATTGCCAGTTTTTCCTCTGCACCGCTGCTCATATCTTTAAAATTGATGATGATGTCGCTGATGTTTTCGGCAATGGTCGAATCCTGTATGAGCCTGCCCACCGTTCCTTTGCCATGATTAACATCGGTCATTATTTCGGCCAGTTGTTTTGTTACTACCTCGGCATTTATGGCCGAAATTTGCAGACTTGCTACAATGGCATCCATTTCGACCGGCTCTGACGACACAAGCATTTGCCCGTCGATAACCGATGCAGCGTTGGAGCTGCCTTGCATTATTATCAAAATCCGGTCGCCAATAATTCCTTCAGAGCCAATTGTAGCCAGGCAGTCTGTTTTTATAAATGGCTGTACATCTTCTTTGATGATCATGCCAACTTGTATGGTCGAATCGTTGATAATATTGATATTATGAACGGTTCCTATATTAATACCCGAAAAACGGACATTGTTGCCAACCTGTAAGCCGCTTACATTATAAAAGGTGGTGGTAAGTTTAAATACAGGGTTGAATAAGTTTTTCTGTCTTCCAATCAGGAATATGGCCAGAATAAGGAGTATAAATCCTCCGGCAACAAACATTCCCAATCGTACTTTAAATGCTGATGAGCTCATATC
>SABY01000139.1 GCA_009928785.1 Clostridia bacterium
TGCGCTGGCTCCGATATATACACCGGGCAACAGCGATAAAACCACAGGTTTGGTAACGCTCACACTTACCGCACAGCAAAATGCTCCTTGCACCGGAATTCCTACCGATGCCATGCAACTCGTAATAAAACGTACTGCAATTGCTAATGCAGGATCAGATGCCGGCATATGCGAAACTTCCACTTATACACTCAGCGGCGCGGTGCTTCATTCCACTGTCTTTGCCTGGAGCACAAGTGGCGACGGTACATTTAGTAATGTAAATATTCAGAATCCTATTTATACGCCTGGCACCAGCGACAAAATCGTCGGAACTGTAACGCTAACACTCACCGCACAGCAAAATGCTCCGTGTGTGGGATCAGCCAGCGACGTCATGCTGTTGAGCATCCAGCGAAACGCATTAGCCAACGCCGGAACAGATGCTACCATTTGTGAAACACAAACGCATCTGCTTTCAACGGCCAGCGCCTCCAACTACACTTCACTGCTATGGAGCACCAGCGGCGACGGAACCTTTAGCAGCACAACTATTTTAAAACCCACTTATACACCGGGTGTTGCCGACAAAAACAATGGCAACGTAGTGCTGACGCTTAAAGCTGTTGCTGTAAGCCCATGCAGTATGCCCAAAACCGATACCAAAACACTCACTATACGCCGCGATGCAATTGCAAACGCCGGTACGAATGCAACCATTTGTGAGACCGGAGCACATCTACTTTTCAATGCCAGCGCATCTAATTACACTTCACTGCTCTGGAGCACCAATGGCGATGGAACCTTTAGCAGCACTACCACATTAAAACCTTTGTATACTCCTGGCACTGGCGATAAATTAAGTGGCTCCGCGACGCTTACACTTACTGCACAAAGCCAAAGCCCATGCAGCGGTAATACCAGCGACAGTAAGGTACTTAGTATTTCTCCGCTACCAATAGTTTCGGCAGGTAACGACGTGACCGTATGTGCCGACGGTGGTCAGCTTAGTGGCAGCGCTCAGAACTATACCACAGTAATATGGAGCACCACCGGCGATGGAACTTTTAACAATATTTCTTCCCTATCGCCGGTATATGTTCCCGGCCCACAGGATATTGCTGCACGCCAGGCAACGCTTACCATGGCGGCCGGCTCCATTAATCCCTGCACCTCGGTGGCGGTGGATCAGGTGAAGATGATGATAGACATTCCTTATGTAACTTCCAGCAGCGTCGACGATCAAATGCTGAAAACAGGAAATATTCTGGTGCTCATTTTCAACACAGCCAGCGCCCAACCGGGACAATACACCTGGTACGCCAATGGCAATGTGATTCCCGGACAAACCGGGCGCATTATGATAATTTATAATGTGATGCCCGCCAACGCCGGCGAATATCAGGCAGTGTTTACCAATCCCTGCGGAGTGTTGGAGAGTAACGTAGCCATGGTAACCGTGCTGCAGCCTTATGCTCAGCAGCTCACCATACCCGAAGGCTGGAGTGGTATATCTTCCTTTGTAACGCCGCTCAATCCTGCTTTGGAAACGGTATTCGGACCAATTACCGACGACATGATCCTGATGGCCAACAATTCAGGTATCTTCTGGCCGGGACAAAATATCAACACATTAGGAAGCCTGGAGATTACAGAAGGTTATAAAATAAAAATGCAAAATAGCGCACAGGTTTCCGTTTCCGGCAATGTTAGCTATCCGCTAAGCGCGCTGACGATTCCTGCCGGATGGTCGTATCTGCCGGTGAACACGCCTTGCGAGGAAAATGTAGAACAGTTTGCTGCTTATCCGCAGATTGCCATGATCAAAGACATTGCCGGCACCGGAATTTATTGGCCGGAGATGGGCATCAACACCATCGGCAACCTGAGTCCCGGCAAGGCCTACTTTGTTTTAAATAACTCCGCTTCACCATTGGTGATGAAATATCAGGGTTGTAATGGTTTTAAAACTTCTATGGTAATGCCGGCTTCTGCGGTAGCTTCTCCATGGCCGATGGTTGCCGCCACACCAGTGACGCATGTATTCGGATTTACCCGCGAAGCGCTGGCAGAATTTACCGACGACGACATCATTGGTGCTTTCGACGCGAAAGGCAATTGTGTGGGCGTGATGCAGGTGGACAAAATGCAATACACCAACACGCTCATAGTGTT
The DNA here is from genome assembly GCA_009928785.1 of Clostridia bacterium. Classification (GTDB taxonomy): domain Bacteria; phylum Bacteroidota; class Bacteroidia; order Bacteroidales; family 4484-276; genus SABY01. Next base: position 2,155 of record SABY01000139.1, read on the forward strand.
TGGCGCCGACAATACCTACGAATTTGCCAAAGGCATGGACATGGGCGAGTTTGTCAAGTTCAGAAGCCTGCGTCAGCTCGAAAATGCTGAAGTAGATTTAGAGGTCGCTTTTGCCAGCCGCAACGCTTCCGATGGCTACTTTACAGAAAATGGAATTTCGTTGATTGATCACGCTTCTGCCCTTGCCACCGGAACAGAAACCCACGCTTCGATAGATGCGGCTCAAATTAAAGTATATCCTAATCCGACCCGAGGTGAACTCACCATTGCGCTGGGCAATGTTTCGCTGCGCGATGCAAGCGTGATTATTACCAACCAAAACGGACAGGTAATGCTGCGCCGTGAGCTGCAGGAAACCAATACGCAGCTCAATTTGGAAAATCTCCCGCGCGGGATTTATCATCTGAGAATTACCACAGGAGCTTTTGTAAAGGTGGAGCGAATCATCCTGAATTAAATCTTTTCAAAATTTAGAATTATCAATAAAAAAAGCGCCTCCTTACCGGGGGCGCTTTTTTTTGTTTTCCTACAATAGCGTTTGGCTCTGATATATTTATTGTGTGTAGCTCATCTGTAGCATCTCAATAACCCCGGAGGTTCGGAGCCAGAAAGCACTTTCAGAAACCGGTAGGCTTTAGCCCGCACTACTTTTGCATCAGTATCCTTCAATGAACTCCTCATAACATGCTATTTATTTGGGCTAAAGCCCACTGAAATACTTTTGCCTTTTACCCCCAGCCTAAAGGCCGGAGTTAGTGAACAACCTGGCCACAATATTTTATATCATAGCTTGGCGTTTTTATATCAACTTTCACTTTTCAATTTGTGTCAGCTTTCCTTCTTCTATTTTCTGTCGGAGAGGCGTGATAGAATGGATGCTTTTTTTAGGAAAAAAACCGACTTTGCCTTTTTTATCCATGAGCATTTCGATGTAGGATGTGTTTAGAAGCGCTGCTTCATATTCCTCACAGTGTTCGTCGGTGTCAGATTTCAAACATATTTTCACCGGATTGTGCTCCGGGAATACATCCGTCATCCAATAGGATTGCTGATCGAAATCGAATACCAAAGAGTCGTTGATGATCAGTTGAAGGGGGTGATCATCATTGGGGAAGTCGTCGGTATAAAACACAAGCTGTGCCTTCATAATTTTATAATCCGGTGTTTCGATGGGGCTTGGGATACCGGTGGCAAGATCGATGGCCAAATCCCTGTTCGCAGTTTTGGGCTTATTGGAGACCGGAATTAAAACCCCTGCCGCTATTCCACCAACAAGTCCAAAGCCTACTCCCGCACCCACTATCACAGCCACCCCCGCAGCGTCGCCATGACTCATCACCGGAGGGTCTTTGATGATTAATTTCTCCCCATCCCAAGCAGCCGGATAATAATTGTCGAAAAGATTTACAAACAAAGTATCGTGATAGTAAAGCCCCCAAACATCCTTAAGCTTTTTGTTGTCGAAAGCTGTGCGAACGGTGTAAAGGTTATTACCTTCTTTATGGGGCTTAGAATTTTTGACGGTGAAGGGCAAATTGGTAATGGCGAGGTTGTCGCGGTAGTCGTTGAACGAACGATAGATTCCTTCCGTACGGTTGCTTGCAATGATCTGCCTGTGCAAATCCTGTTTGAGTCCGTTAAGATACAGCTCCTGCTCATCTTTTTGCCGATGATACCCTAACCCTTCGCGCATGCGCTGCGCAAAGTCGTCGATAGAGATTTCGAGTGCATCCGTCAGCATTTTTTCAAACTGCGGAGTAGGTGTTTTTTGGTAACTAATCACATGCTCAGCCGCCTGAAATTCGTGGTACCATTCATCGCCATCTTTTACATAAAAATCAAGATTGATCTCCACGGCATCAAACGACATCTCTTTGTTATTGATTTCATAAACGAAAAGATGGTTAACGGTGATGATAAGCGGCAAAGCCCCTGACCGCGGCTCAAAACTCTTCTCGAAAAGCTGCTTAAACTCCCCGGCCACTCCCTCCCTGAATACTATTGGCCTGTTATAACTGTTGTAGCCGCCGTGCAAAAAACCAATACATGTAGTATTTTCACGTGCATCGATTACTTTTTGGATGGAATAGTCGTGAAAATCAGTTCTTACTTTTTTGTTTTTTAATGAGATTTCATAATTGTCGGCAACGGCAGCCAATGCATTCACCAGCAGCAGCAGCGCCAGCAGATTTAAAAATTTCCAATTCATTCTAGAAGTTTTTTTGGTTTAATAATAATAAGGTTTTTGATGGCCGCAAAATTATAAAAAAAGAAAATTCCTTTTTAAAAAATAATTCCGCTCCTGCATGGTTTAATAGATTTAGTTTTAACAATAGGAATGAAAGCTACCCGTACGCTTCTGTATTTTTTCTTTTTGATGATGGCCGCACCCACACTCTGGGCACAGGACGACGATGCTCCCGTGCGCGTGGAATTTGGTGCCAACGCCGAAGTGTTTCAGGTGGTACCTTGTGGAGAGGCCGGCGTACTGATGTTTTACGAAAGTGTGAAGCAAATAGAAAACCAGACAAAAGCATGGATTTTTATTTTTTATGATACATACCTCAATCCCGTGTGGTCCAAAGAGATTCCCGTTTACAACGACTTTGGCTATGCGAAATCTTATGTCAGCGATGGGCGCATATATCTTACCTGGCTCAAAAACACCAAGCCGCGCCGCGACGAATACAACCTGCAGTTGGTGAGCATCCACCTAGCCGGAGGCACCTACAACTCACAGAGTATTTTTGTGCCCGAAAAAGCCGAGCTGATAAATTTCGAGGTGCACGAAAACACCTTCATGGCCGGATTTAATTATCCCAAAGAAGAAGCCTTGCTGCTGATTCGCGATCTTACCGCCGGCACCGACAACGCAGTGCTTTTTACCGAGAATCCTTCGTTTATCGAAAATCTCATTTACAATCCCTTCAGCAATCAGGTTTTGTTGGCTATCAATATTTACAGTTCCCGAAAAACCAGCACGCTTTATCTCAACAGCTACAACTTGTCGGGCGAGCGGCTGGAATCGGCGCAGCTCACGCCGGCACAATCGTCGGTAAAGCTGATGAATGCACAAATACATATTGCCGCTGCCCGTGAATGGTATATCCTGGGAAGTTTCAATCATCTCAACGGGAGCCTCTCCCGCTCCGACGAAGACAAACTGGGTGAGCCTTCCGAAGGTTTTTATATTGCTGAAATTAAAAACCAAGACCAACAGTTTCTGCGGCTGCACAAGCTGATCGATTTTAAAAATATTACCACCATATTAAATAACGAAGAGCTGCGTGAGGTCGAAAACCTAGTGAACAAGGAAAAAAAGAAGGGCAGGTCGCAATCGCTCAACTATCAGTTTTTGATGCACGATCTGCAGCAGCACGGCGGGAACTTTGTGATGCTTGCCGAGGCTTATTATCCCGAATACCACCAGGTAACTACCATGAGCTACGACTTCTATGGCCGGCCAATGCCTTATTATTACACCGTTTTTGATGGCTATCGCTACTTCAACGCCTTTGCCGCCGGGCTGGATATGGAGGGAAATCTGCTTTGGAGCAATGGCATCAAAATATGGGATATGCGTTCCATGCAGTTGTTGCGCCGTGTAGAAGCCAGCAGCGACGGGCAGCAAATGGTGATTTTTTATAACGACAACGGGCGCATCGTTTCAAAGATCATCGATGGATATCAGGATATTGGTGAAGTAGAAAGAACAAGGCTCGCCACCAAAAACCTGGGCGACGTGCAGTTAGAGGCTTCCAATGGCATGACCGCCCACTGGTACGACAATTACTACCTTGCCTGGGGCTATCAGACTTTGCGCAACAGCGAGGTGGCCGGAGGCAGTAAACGCTCCATTTTTTATATTAATAAGTTAATTTTTAATTAGGGTTTGCTGAAAAATACATTACACACTGACCATCAAATCTCTAAAGCAAGATTATTTAATTTTAATATCGCGGTGCGCTGCACCTAAGTGCCACTTGCTATCCATCAACTACAAATATTATCAGTGCGCTGCACCTTTATAAGCGGCAGAGCCGCGCAATATTTGTAGAAGCACAATTATCCTTGAAAACCACCAAAGGTGCAGCGCACCGAAATATTATTGTTCTGAGCACTTCAAATTTTAGGTGATTTTTCTTTGTGAGCTATGCGTATTCTTTGTGGTTCTTAATCCTCAACAATCCTTTCGATAATCGACTCCATATTTTCCCGGTTAGCTTCCATGGCTTCGAGCAGCGCCAGTTGGTTAAGGGTGCGGACGCGGTTGTGCGCCGGATAATCGGTTTTATAATAAGTGTCGCCGAGCAAGTAGTCGGTAAGGAAGCGCACGGCCATAATATAGGTCATCAGGCGGGTCGAAAAAGCAAGCGTTGCAATTTCGGTGGAAGTGAGCACACCCTTCATTACCTTGAGGTAGCCCTGTGCAAAGCTTTTGTATAAATCTAAATCTAAGTCTATTTCTTCGATCTCAGGATCATCTTCGCCAGTCGTGCTTGCCAGCGTGCGGATGGCATCGCCAAAGTCGAAGTGAACGTAGCCGGGCATCACTGTATCGAGATCGACCAGGCAGAGGGCTTTCTCCTGATCATCGAAGAGGATGTTGTTGAATTTTGTGTCGTTGTGGGTGATGCGCAAAGGAATTTTGCCCTCTTCGCCCAGCCGGTGCACCAGCAGCATATCTTCAGCGCGACGACTGATAGCTTCTATTTCTGCAGCTACCTCAGCAACCCGATTACACGGATTCTTTTGTATGGCAGTATTAAATTGCGTAAGCCGGGAAGAAAGATTATGAAAGTCAGGAATGGTTTGGTGCAGTGATTCAGCCGGCTGGTCAGCCAACATCGACTGAAACACGCCCAGTGCCCTGCCACCCTCGGCGGCGATAGCCGGAGTAATTTGTGTGCAGTCAGATGTATTGTGCCGGCAATAAACAAAACAGCGCCAGCAATTACCGTTAGTATCCTTCCAAAATAATTGATCATCCGTGGTTTTTACCAGTTGCAGCGTTCCTAATTTTTCGCCGGAGTAACTGTCATCATCAATCTTTTGCTGCAGGTGGCTGGTGACGCGCCAGATGTTTTCCATCAACTGATCCACATTTTTAAAAATATCAATATTGATACGCTGCAACACATACTCAGGGTGTTGGCTACCACCTTCCATATGCACCAAATGCGTATCGTTGATATGCCCGGTGCGGAGTGGTAAGGCATAACGAAATTTACCGCGAATACAGAATCTATTTAAAACATGAGAAAGATACACGGTGGAAAAGTATTGCATAGACATTATTTCCAAAGATTGTCGGGGTACTTACCCACACTGATGAGTTCCCTGATGCTTTGGATGGCCGTAATCTTATCTTCTTTGTAAGTTACACCAAACCACTGGTCGTCGGTTTTTAAAACCTTAATTTTCCCTTTGTCCTGTCGGATGGCATCCATGAGCGGCAGCGCGATAAAATATTCAGCTTTGGGATCGTCTTTGGCGCGCTGGATAAAATCAGTAAATCCTTCACGGAAAACCTCAAACATTTCGGGATAAAATCCCCAGATATTCATCGAAACGATTTCATCACCGATAAGTCGCTGCCATTGCCCGGCGGCATCTTCGTAGCCTGGCAGCCCATTTTTTTGGCCAATGTTGGTCACTTCGCGGATGCTTTCCAGAAAACCTTCTCGGTCGGTGGTGCAAACTCCCCGCGACACGGTGCCATGTGCCGACAGGGTGGTGTCGAGCCGATATCCTACCATGCAATGGTGGGAAGGGTTATCGTTGTTTTTGAAATATTCGGCTACAGCCTGATAAGCTCCTGCGCCATAAAAATCGTCGGCATTGATGGCTGCGAAAGGTTCGCGGATAAAATCTCCGGCCACGAGGATGGCATGTCCGGTTCCCCAGGGTTTTTTGCGATCAGCCGAAATGGTAATTCCGTCGGGCACATTGTCGAGTTCCTGGAAAGCATATTCTACATTGATTTTGCCTTTTAATTTATGATCGAAAAAAGTACGGAAATCCTCTTCCAGCTCGCGACGGATCACAAACACCACTTTGCCGAAACCTGCTCTGATGGCGTCGAACACCGAATAGTCGAGGATGGCTTCGCCCGACGGCCCTATTTTATCTATCTGTTTCAATCCGCCGTAACGGCTTCCTATGCCGGCGGCCAGCACCAGCAGTGTGGGTTTAATATTTTTATACATGATTCTTTATTTTATAACCTTTGGCGGCATAATACAAAATAATAAGGTAACCGGGCAAAAGCATCAGGTAAGCGAGCTGTGGCGTGGCGTGCAAGAGGTCGGAGAGCCAGCCCCAGATGAGCGGCAGCACGGCACCACCGGCAATGGCCATGATGAGCATTGCAGAGCCAACCTTGATGTATGGCCCCAGATTGTGGAGCGCCAGTGGCCAAATGGCCGGCCAAACCAACGCATTGGCAAAACCCAGAATGGCAATAAAAAATACCGATGTAAGCCCCGAAGTGGATACAGCCGCCAGCGTAAAAAGTAAACCGAGTATGGCCGAGAAGAGCAAAGCCATCCGCTGCGAAAGATAACGCGGAATAAGCATGATTCCCAAAATGTAACCGGCAAGCATCGACACCAGCGTGTAGGAAGTAAACGCTTTGGCCACGGAGATATTAATACCCAACGAAATGCCGTAGCGGATGATGGTGTCGCCGGCAACCACTTCGGCACCCACATAAAAAAACATAGCGATAACGCCCAGGATAAGATGCGGGTAAGCAAAGATGTTTCGTCGCGGGGGTTCAATGTGTTGATCCGCATCCAGGTCGTCTTCAGCATTGATGTCGGGCAGGGAGGTGAAACGTATGCCGATGCCCAGCAAAACAAGCACCACTGTCATTACAATGTAAGGATTTATGACGCGGTGTGCCAACCCGTCGAGGGCGACCTGGCGGGCAGGTTCAGAAAGTGAAGCAAGGTTTTCGACAAACGCATCGCCATCATTAAGAATAAAATAAGCCAAAATGAGTGGCGCAATTGCTCCTGCCAGCTTGTTGCAAATACCCATGATGCTGATGCGGCGCGCTGCACTCTCGCGTGGCCCCAGAATGGTGACATAAGGGTTGGCGGCAGTTTGCAGAATCGACAACCCCGTGCCCATCACAAAAAGCCCGGCAAGAAAAAGCCCGTAAGTGCGCGACAATGCCGCCGGCACAAAAAGCAACGTTCCGGCAGCCATCACAAGCAAACCGAGCGTCATCCCGTTTTTAAATCCCGTTTTTTCGAGCACCCAGGCCGATGGCAGCGCCGTGACGAAATAGGAGATGTAAAAGGCAAAAGCCACAAACAGCGCCTGGAAATTGGTTAGCTCGCAGGCTATCTGAAGGTAAGGTATCAGGATGCCGTTGAGCCAGGTTACAAATCCGAAGATAAAAAACAAAACGCCGATGATGGTGATGGCAACGGCGGTAGAAGTGCGCCGGGATGGAGCAATGGGAGTTACTGGCATGTGAGCGGTATTATTTCAAATATTTTAGTTTATCCTGATAGTTTGTCGAGAAGCTGTCGGAGAGTGGCAAAACCCTGACAGCAATCCGCTTTAAATAAGGCGGCGAATATAGATACAATTCATTTCCAGTGGCTATTTTGTGAGATGATGAAAAGGGAAGGGGTTTTGTTTGTTGTTTGTTGTTTGTTTCCCGAATCGCTGCGCTCTCGGGATTTCGCTGCGCTCAAGTTTGTTGTTTGTTTCCCGAATCGCTGCGCTCTCGGG
>SABY01000276.1 GCA_009928785.1 Clostridia bacterium
AGCGGCACTAAGGTGCAGCGCACCGCGATATTAAAATTAAATAATCTTGCTTTAGAGATTTGATGGTCAGTGTGTAATGTATTTTTCAGCAAACCCTAATCAAAACCGGTTGCAGGGAAAGTACCTCTTGACACGAACAACTTGAAAAAATTCAAAGAACTTGTTGAACATTACAGAGATGATATTATTCAGAAATGGGTGGACTTTTTTATTTTCAATAAAGAAATTGTGCCAGAAAAAATAACAAAAAAAATATAGAACAATGATAGTATCAATTCGAAAAGCAGATTATTTGGGAGAATACAGAATTAATTTTCAATTTTCTGATGGTACTGAAAAGGCCGTTGATTTTGGGGAATTTCTGAAAAAAACAAAAAACCCAATGACAAAAAAATACCAGGACAAGAAATTATTCCAATCTTATTCAATTGAATATGGAGATATTGTTTGGAATGATTATGAAATGTGCTTTCCAATTTGGGACTTACACGAAGGAGAAATATAAACGTCATGTAACAAAGGCTAAACGCTATTGGGCGCATGGTTAAAAGGAGATAGATTACACATTTATTGATAACTGCGCTGGCCGGAAAGAGATGTTTTCAAAAGTGCCCGCCAGCTATTCGCCCGAAACTCTTACCCACCTCCACGCCCCCCCTCCAATAAACAAATCCCACCAGTGCAAATCTGAATTTCGAAAAAGTTCCCTTTTACCGCTTTTCGATTTTGACGCCCAACCATCTCCCTTCATAATCCTACTTTTGCAGTTGATTGCAAGCTGATGAAATTGAAGAACCAAATCCAACGTCTTTTTGTAAAAACCCCACGCCTCCTTCGCTGGCTGGCGGCGGGGGTTGTGGTGCTGGCGCTGGTTTTTTATTTCTCGCTGTCCCGCCACCTCTTCCGCGATCCTGCGGGCACGGTGGTGCTGGCGGCTGGCGGACAGATGCTGGGCGCTCGCATCGCCGATGATGGCCAGTGGCGCTTTCCGGCCACAGCGCAGGTTCCGGAGAAGTTTTCCGCCTGTATCACCCATTTCGAAGACCGTTATTTCTATCGGCATCCCGGCGTTAATCCGCTGGCGCTGGCCAGGGCGCTGAAGCAAAATCTCAGCGCTGGCCATATCGTGAGCGGCGGCTCCACCCTCACTATGCAGACCATTCGGCTGATGCGCAAAGGGAAGCCGCGCACATTACTGGAGAAAATTTACGAGATGTGGCTGGCGCTTCGGCTGGAGTGCCGCTACAGCAAAGGCGAAATCCTGGCGTTGTATGCCTCGCATGCTCCTTTCGGGGGCAACGTGGTGGGGCTGGATGCGGCAGCCTGGCGCTATTATGGCCGCAGCGCCGACAACCTGAGCTGGGCCGAAATGGCAGCGCTGGCCGTATTGCCCAACGCTCCGGCATTGATATTTCCCGGAAGGAATACACAGCTCCTACTGCAAAAGCGCAACAAGCTGCTCGACCGCTTGCAAACGCGCGGCATCATCGGCGCCACCACCTGCACGCTGGCCAAAGCAGAGCCGCTACCGCAAAAGCCCAAACCGCTGCCCGACATGGCTTTTCATCTTACCGAAAGGATAAATGCTGCTGCACACGGACAAATCATCAAAACTACGCTCGACGCAGCTTTGCAGCAAGGCAGCAACGAAATCCTAAGCCGCCACCAGCGCCTGCTTGCCGCCAACGGAATCCATAATATCGCCGCGATGATCGTCGAAAACAGTACCGCTGACGTGCTTGCTTATGTGGGCAACATTGCCACCGATGGCGATGAAAACCATGGCGGCCAGGTGGATGTGATCACCAGCGCGCGCAGCAGCGGCAGCATCCTCAAGCCTTTTCTGTATGCCGCCATGCTCGACGCCGGCGAGCTGCTG
>SABY01000022.1 GCA_009928785.1 Clostridia bacterium
GGTACAATCCCTGGTATCGGTTGTATTTGATAATTTTACTCAAATCCAAATCCACATAACCCATCGGCAGACGGCTGTTGAGCATCGCTTTGAAGGTGGTTGCTTTGGCATCCAAATTCATCTCTTTGCCCACGCTGTCCATAAAAAAGTAGGTGCGTTGTTCGCGTTGCGAGAGGCTGTCGGTGCGGAATTGCTCCCAGAACGCTTCGCTGCGGCTTCCGGCGCGTGGGTCGTAGTCGATGGCGATATGATTAAACTGGCGTCGCACCAGCTCCGGCTCCAGTACCACATCGCGGATGTAGCTTTTGCCGCGGCCAATGGGCGCCACATTATTAACTAGCACATTTTTAAAAATAAGATCGGTATTCAGTTGCGATGGAAACCAGTGTTCGCCGTCGATGAGCGTGTAAAGATGCTGTATGCGGATGCTCATGCCGCTTTCGTCGCGTGCGGGTTCGGCCTGCACACTTTGTATGGCCCAGCCATGCGTATTGATGGAAAGCACACCGCTTAGCCCGTCGAAGTTGGTATCTTTCCACGGACGGTAATAGATCATAAACACCGTGTCGCCGGCCGCAGTATAGGTGGTATCCATGAGCTGGAAATAATATTTGCGTAAGCTGCCACCGGAAATTGGATTGATGTAGTTTTTGTCGCCGATGCGGATCATGTCCTGATAAAAGGTGGACGACTGCAACTGCGAGCTAAGAAACAGCAGCACCGGGTCGCGAAAGCCGGAGATACGCGAGGCTACCACCTTTTCGTAACTTTTGTCAGGCGCCATAAACTTGCGCTCCGACACCGTTTCCATCATAAAAAAATCTTTGTCAGAGAGGAACTGCCGCAGGCGGAATTCTGATGAATCTTTAGCAATGCTATCGGCTGCAGGCATCTCAAGTGTGTCAACCGTAAAAACCATTTTGTCATAAGAGGTATAAGAAAACGATGCAAGTTTTTCGGGATCGTTGGCGTCGCGGTTGGCTATTACGTTGCGGATGATGCGCAGTGCCGGATTTTCGCCGGCCACTATCTCTACCACATCGAGCGTCACGGGCAGCGGCTCCATCACGATTTCCACCTGCGCTTTACCTTGCGGATAAAAAGTTGCCGGCGCATAGCCTACATACGAAAGGCGCAAAAATTCAATTTGTTCGTTGGCACCTAGCGTGAAGCGCCCGTCGATGTCGGTGGAAGTGCCGGCGCGGCTGTTGTTGGCCACAATGTTTACAAACGCCAGCGCCTGTCCGCTCTGGCTGTCGTAAACCCGCCCGCTGATGGTGTTGGTTTGGCTGTAGCCAAATATCCCCACAAACATAGTGCAGGCTAAAAGCAACATTTTTCGTAGCAAAACCATAGTTCATTTTTTTATTAAAAAGAAGATAAATTTCCCTATGCAAATTAAAGCAAAACTTGCCGGTGCGCCGGAAAAATGAGAATTATTGAACCACTTTTTGAAACACATAAGGATTTTGTCAATAAACCCGAAGTTCAGCTTAGGTGGCACCTAAGCTGTATTTATTTTTGCAGGCTGTGCCTGCTCTTCTTATCGCGTCGTTTTAGAATGATAACAGGCAAAGTCTGTAAAAATAAACCGGACGAGGTACAACCTCGTCCAAACGCCGGGACTGCCAACTGCCGACTGCTTCCTGAGGACTGCCTTCTGAGAACTGCCTCCTGAGAACTGCCAACTGAGGACTGCCAACTGCCGACTGCCTACTGTTTTGGTATTACAATAGTAATAATGGTTCCGCGCCCCAAGCTGCTGTCGATATCGGCATAACCCGAAAGGGCGATGGCTCTGTTGGTGATGCTTTTGAGGCCGATACCTTTTTTTCCGGCGCCTATATCTGTGGTATCAAAGCCGCGTCCATTGTCCTCGAAAGTGAAAATGATTTCTAAGGGATGTCGGATCAACTGAACAAAAACTTCGGTAGCCGCGGCATGTTTCAGCACATTGTTGAGCGCTTCCTGTGATATCCGATACAGATTAAGCTCTATTTGTTTATCCAGCCTGGTTTCCTCGCCCAGGTTTTGATAAAATTCAATTTTCAGGCCGGAGGTTTTTTCTATCTGATTAAATAAGGAGTGTAGCGAAAGCACAAGCCCAAAATCTTCGATGGCTTTGGGCATGAGGTTGTGGGCAATGTTGCGGCTTTCTTCGATGGCATTTTTTAAAAACCGAAGCCCGGTGGCAAGTTTTTCTGCATTTTTTTCACCCATCATTTTTATCGGGGCTTCGATGGCGTTGAGGTTAAGGCTTACTGCCGTTAAGTTTTGCCCCAGGCTGTCGTGGATTTCTTTGGCTACACGGATGCGCTCGGTGTCGGCGCCTTCTATCAATGATTGAATCACCATTTTTTCGGCATTTTTTACGGCAGTTAGATCAGTAACAGCAACCAAATAGGCGGGTGTACCACGATACTCGATTTTATCCACTTTTACTTCGGCGGGAGTCAGGATGCGGGATTTTGTCAGAAACACTATTTCCATGGTGTGGGTAGGCAGTTGCATAAGTTCATTCAGGCTTTCGCGGTCGGTGGGGGTGGTGTTGGTATCGCGTAAGCTGTCCATATTTAAATTCATAAACTCTTGCAGCGTGTAGCCAAATAATTGAAGGGCAGCTTTATTTACATCAAGAATAGAGAGATCGTCACTTTTAAAAATGATCAACGAAACCGGGTTGGTTTCAAAAATCGTCCGGTATCTTTTTTCAGATTCTTCGATACGCTCCTGTGCAAGTACCTGCTGTGTGATGTCGCTTTGGCTTCCCCAGGTGCGCAACAGTTTTCCGTTTTCGGTAATGCCCACTACATTGTTGCTGATATAAAGAAGTTGCCCTTCTTTGTCGTATTCTTTGGTAACCTTGTTCATAATACGGCATCCATTTGTAAAAAACTCACGCAGCAGTGCAAGGTTGTCGGGGTCGTTGTCGCTGCCATGCATGGCGGCCATGTCCATGCCTTCCATGGCGGTAGCATTGGCATAGCCGTAAATGCGGGCAAAAGCGTCGTTGCAGGTGCGCAAATAGCCGGCATGGTATAGTTTGTTAATCTGTTCGTCTATCGGAAGATCGACAGGCATGGGATCATTCATCTCATACAAATAGATGCCTTCGCTCGAATAGCGGATGAAGCTGCTGTAAATTTCGACCAGATTTTTTTGTTGCAGTTCCATCTCTTTGGTTTGGGAAACATCTATGATGGCGCCCATCATGCGCATGGGTAAACCATCGCTGTCGCGCTCGGTAGTTTTGCCCCGGCTACTAAGCCAGCGATACTTTCCATCCGGATGTTTAATCCTGATCTCAACGTCGATGAACTCATCGGATATTTGCCTGGAAATACTGAAAGCCTCCATAAATGCAGCCCGATCGTCGGGATGTATGGATGGAGTTAATTTTCTGATACTTATTACATCGCCCTGCACGTCCATGCCGCTGATCTCCTTGAAATGTTCGTTGACGATGAGTTTCTGCGATTTGAACCAGTAATCCCAAAGTCCGATGCCTCCGCCGTGCATCGCCAGTTCCAGTCGCTCGTTGTTATCGCGCAGTTTTTTTTCAAAAATTTTGTATCCGGTAATGTCCATGGAGGCTCCCACGAGCATTTTTGGCTTGCCAGCGCCGTCGTAGGATACTGTAACTCTGTCGCGCAGTAGTTTGCGCCGTCCATTGCGGTCGGTAATTTCGGTGTCAAAATCTACCGTTGCACTGCCTTGCTGAAAAGCTTCGAGAAATATCCTGGAGTTTTTTTCAAACTGCTCTTCAGTTACAAATTCTTTAAAATTTTGCCCCATCATTTCGTAGGGCTTGTAGCCATACACTTCTTTGCATGCCTGGTTGATGTAGATAATCACTCCCTGCATATCAGTAGCCCATATCAAATCGTGCGTTACATCGAGAATTTGTTTGTATTGCAATCGCGAATGCTCATATTTATTGGATAGCTCCTTCACTTTTTTCATCTGCTGTTTTACCAGCAGGTAAATCAAAACAGCAGTGGCCACAATAAAAAACCAACCTTTGAAAGTCTGCCATTCGCGCACCTGATCAAAACCCGGAGCCAGACGATTTACCAGCGTATCAGAAAGTAGTATCCACAGAAATCCGAACACAAAAAAATACAATGCTGTGTGCAACGCCGGCCTCGGCAATGGAGGAGTTGGTATGCGCTGGTTGTCTGTCATTATTCTCTTATCCGTAATTTTCTATCTACCTAAGAACCGCCTGCTGAGAACTGTTTTCTGAGGACTGCTTTCTGAAAACTGCCTACTGTGGCCTGCCTCCCGAGGACTTCCTACTGTGGCCTGCCTACTGAGGACTGCCTACTGAAACTGCCTACTGTGCCCTGCCTACTGTGAACTGCCTACTGAGGACTGCCTACTGTTGCCTGCCTATTGTGAACTGCCTACTGAGGACTGCCTACTGAGGACTGCCTACTTTCCTTTATGCAGCAAATTCTTAATCTGGTTCAATTTCATCAATGCCTCTATGGGTGTTAATGTATTAATATCTGTGTTGACGATGTCTTCTTTAATTTGCAATAGCAGCGGGTCGTCGAGTTGGATAAAGCTCAACTGAAAGTCATCTTTTTGTTTGCTCACCCTTTTAAGATTTTTATCGATCTCTTCGTGGCTATGCGTTTTTTCGAGGGTCTTGAGCAGGGCTTCGGCTTTGGCCACTACCTGCGCCGGCATGCCAGCCATTTTTGCCACATGAATTCCAAAACTATGTTCGGTGCCACCGGGGACGAGCTTTCGCAGAAAAATCACTTTGTTTTTGATCTCCTTTACGGAAACGTGATAATTCTTGATGCGTTTCATCGAGGACGCCATTTCGTTTAGCTCGTGATAATGGGTGGCAAAAAGCACTTTGGGGCGAAACATAGGATGCTCGTGCAGGTATTCGGCTATCGACCACGCGATGGAGATTCCGTCGTAAGTGGAGGTACCACGACCTATTTCGTCGAGGATGATCAGGCTGCGGTTGGAAATATTGTTGAGGATGCTTGCCGTTTCGTTCATCTCCACCATAAAGGTCGATTCGCCTGATGAGATATTGTCGGAGGCGCCCACGCGCGTAAAAATTTTATCTACCAATCCTATCTCGGCACTGGCAGCAGGAATATAGCTGCCCATTTGCGCCATCAGCACAATGAGCGCGGTTTGCCTAAGCAGCGCCGACTTGCCCGACATGTTGGGGCCGGTAATGATAACGATCTGTTGTTTTTTTGTATCCAGAAAAACATCGTTTGGGATGTAGCTTTCGCCCGGTGGCAACTGGCTCTCGATAACCGGATGGCGCCCCTGGCGGATGTCGAGTTTGTAGCCATCGTTAATTTGTGGCCGCACATAATTGTTTTGGGTGGCAATGGCTGCGAATGAAAGCAGACAGTCGAGGCGCGCAATGAGGCTGGCATCGAGCTGCACAGGCTCTATGTAATCGGTGAGGCTAAGCACCAGATCGTTGAAAAGACGTGATTCGATGTCGAGGATTTTTTCTTCGGCTCCCAGTATTTTCTCTTCGTAGCTTTTGAGTTCTTCGGTGATGTAGCGTTCCGAATTTACCAATGTCTGTCGCCGTTCCCAGGTGTCGGGCACTTTGTCTTTGTGCACATTGGTTACTTCGAGATAATAGCCAAAGACATTGTTGAAACTAATCCTGAGGCTGCTGATTCCGGTTTTTTCGATTTCGCGAAAACGCATTTTTTCCAGATAGTCTTTGCCGGAGTATAGCATCTCGCGCAAGCCATCGAGTTCTTCCGAAACACCTGATTTTATAACGTGGCCTTTGTTGATCATCGCCGGTGGCTCCTCGTGGAGTTCCTGCTCTATTTTATTGCGAATCAAATGGCAGGGATTTATCTGGTCGGCAAGTTTTTGCAAGGGTTCACAACTTGCAGCGGCGCAAATGCTGCGAATGCTTTCCACGGCGTACAAGGCGCGCATTATCTGCAATAGCTCGCGTGGATTGATGCGTCCGGTGGCAGCTTTGGTAATGAGACGTTCCAGATCGCCGGTTGCCTTTAGATGTTGCTGAAGTTGATGGGTTAGCTGCTCCTGGCCGATCAGGAAACCCGTGATGTTGAGACGTTCCTCGATAGGCTTTTTTATTTTTAGCGGAAGCGAAATCCATTTGCGGATCATGCGCGAGCCCATGGGTGTGGTGGTGCGGTCGATTACGTCGAGGAGTGTGGCTGCATTTTCGTTAGGCGTATGCAATAGCTCAAGATTGCGAATGGTGAATCTATCGAGCCACACATGTTTTTCCTCCTCAATGCGTGAGATTTTGCAAATATGACTCACCTTGTCGTGATGTGTTTCGGCCAGATAATGCATGGCAGCGCCGGCGGCCACTACACCGTAAGGAATATCCTCCACGCCAAAGCCTTTGAGCGAAGTGGTGCTGAAATGGCGCAGCAATATTTCTTTAGAGAAATCTTCGGTAAACACCCAGTCGTCGAAAGTATTGAGGTAATGCTTTTCGCCAAAAAGCTCAATAAATTGGTGGCGTTTGTTTTTCTGGATGATGATCTCGCTGGGCTTGAAACTTTGCAGGAGCTTATCCACATACTCGTTATTGCCTTGTGTAGCATAAAATTCGCCGGTAGAAATATCCAGAAAAGCGATGCCGGAAAAGCGCGGAAGCAGATGCACGCTTGCCAGAAAGTTGTTTTCGCGGTGCTCGAGTACTTTATCGTTGTACGACACGCCGGGCGTCACCAGCTCGGTAACACCGCGTTTCACAATCTTTTTGGTGAGCTTCGGGTCTTCCAGTTGGTCGCAAATGGCCACGCGCTGGCCGGCACGAACCAGCTTGGGCAGATAGGTGTCGAGGGCATGGTGCGGAAACCCCGCCAGCTCTACGTATGCAGCGGCTCCGTTGGCGCGCCGCGTGAGCACGATGCCCAAAATGTTGGCGGTCTTAACAGCATCGCTGCCGAAGGTTTCGTAAAAATCGCCCACCCTGAAAAGCAGCAACGCATCAGGATATTTCGCCTTGATGGCATTGTATTGCTTCATCAACGGTGTTTCAACGATTTCGGTGGAGGGTTTGTCGGCCAATGCTTTCGGGTTTTTGATACGGGCAAAAATATAATTTAATCCTATTGTCGTAAATGGAAATGATGCTATCCTGTTTTGCCGCGAGAATGTATTTTTGTTTTTTTTATTTTGATAAACAACAAAACCATGCGCAAACTACTCAACAGCGAGCTTAACCGCCCGGATGCGGAATTATACAAACAAATGCAAAAGCTGCCCTGCGTGGTGGTGCTCGACAACGTGAGGAGCCAGCACAACATCGGGTCGGTTTTTCGCACATCGGATGCTTTCAGGATGCAGGCAGTTTATTTGTGCGGCATCACCGCCACACCGCCACATCGCGAAATTCATAAAACCGCCCTGGGCGCCACCGAATCAGTCGATTGGAAATATTTTGAAGACACCCTGCAGGCACTACAAATACTAAAGGCTGAAGGTTACAAAATCTATTGTATCGAACAAGCCACCGACAGCATTCCACTCAAGGAATTTAAAATTGCGAAAAGCGAAAAAATAGCGCTGGTATTCGGTCATGAGGTGCATGGTGTAAGCCAGGAAGTGGTGGACGCCTGCCATGGATGTATCGAGATAAAACAATACGGCACCAAGCATTCATTGAATGTTTCGGTATGCGCTGGTATCGTGATCTGGGAAATTTTCGGGAAATATGATAACGTTTCTTAAATTTTTTTTAACGATGATGCAGACCACAAAAAATCCTAAAAAAAACAGTACTTTTGCCAGCATTATTGTTATATGATTAATGCTAATAAATGTCCAATTTGAAATGTTTTACAACAAATAATACCTGAATTATGAAAATGAAAATCAACTTTAAGCTATTGTCAATGGTTGTAGCCATGAGCCTGATGCTCGGAAGCTGCGGTGTAAAAAAGATGATCACCAATTATGAAAAGGTCGATTTTGAAGTTACCCCCGAGGTGCTTCGAACCGATGCCGGAAAAATTGATTTCACCATCAAAGGCACCTATCCCCCCAAGTATTTCAAGAAAAAAGCCGTTGTTGAGCTGCGCCCTGTGCTTGTTTACAACAATGGAGCCGACCGCCTCGAGATGGAGCCGGTGATGCACGTAGGCGAAAAAGTAGCCAAAAAAATTCGTCGTGCTGAAGCCAACAATGTTGAGTTTAATTTTAAAGATTTGAACGATTACAACAAAGTGGTTTCGACCAAAGATGCGCTGGATAATACTATTCCCTATAAAACTGGTGGCTCATTTGCCTTCACCACCTCGCTTGATTATTTGCCGGCTTACAACGAGTCGGAATTGATGATGGACGGCAATGTGTCGGGCAAAAACAAAGTTACCAAACAAGATCAGGAAGTGGTGCTGGTGGATAGCAAGTCGCAATTGGTGCTGGGATCGGTAAAGATTGCTGACGGCGTAATATTTACAGGCATGCGCCTGGAAGCTGCCGACAACCTGACCAACTTCCGCTACAAACTCGACGAAAACGGGATGCCGCTCGACATCAATTCGTGGAGCACTGCTGCCAAAGGCGGACTCGACGCCAACCGCATGATGTACTCCAACGATGTGGGTAACCGCTACGGCCTGGGCGAATTGCTTTTGGCAAAATCCGGCTACGAAAAACAGACGCTTGTTTCCAAAGAAGCTTCCATCTATTTTGCTAAAAACCTTTATAGCCTCAATTGGAACCTGCCCGAAAACAAAACCAATAATACCAAACAACAACTCAGCAGCCTCAACGATTTTATCATGCAGGGCTGGGAGATCAAAGAGATAAACATCGACGGATGGGCATCACCCGAAGGTGAAGAAACTTTTAACGAAGGCCTTTCCGAACGTCGCGCCAATACCGCTCAGCAATACCTGCTGGGTGAAATGAAGACCATGGTGAAGAAAAACCCAGACAAGGTAAAATTTAAAGAACCACAAAATGATGTGGATTGGAAAACCACCGCGCATGGCCCCGACTGGAACGGATTCCTGGAAAAAGTAGAGAGCTCTAACATCGACGACAAACGCGCCATTATGAACGTGATAAAATCGTCGGGACAAGACAAGCGCGAGACCGAAATCCGCAACATGATTCTGATCTACGACTATATGGAAGAAGATATCCTCCCCCCATTGCGCCGCAGCGAAATTAAAGTTACCGCCTTTGAGCCTAAACTTTCTGACGAAGAAATTGCACGCCTTTCGACCACCAATCCCAACGAACTGGATCAAAAAGAACTGCTTTACGCTGCTACCCTTACCAACAATCTGAAAACACAACTTAATATTTATAAATCGGCTACCCGCATTTATCCCACCGACTGGCGCGGATACAACAACGCTGCTTTCGCCGAACTCAAACTTGGTAACGCCGAAGAAGCCTCCTCTTATCTGGAAGAAGCCAAAAGCATCGATCCGGCTAACGGAATCATTTTGAACAACCTGGGTGTAATGGCTGCCCTCGACCGCAATTACGATCAGGCCGAAGGTTATTTCAAAAAATCGCAAGAGCTGGGCATTTCGCAGGATTACAACATGGGCGTGCTGATGATCCCCAAAGGCGAATACAACAAGAGCATAGAGATGCTGCGTGGCAAAACCTGCGACTACAACCTGGCATTGGCACAAGTGATGGCCGGCAAAGAAAGCGACGCTGCCAAGAATCTGGAATGCGCTCCCAAAACTGCCGCCACCTATTATCTGCTGGCAGTGGTTGGTGCACGTACCGAAAATCAGACGATGATGTATAGCAACCTGCAAAAAGCCATCGACGAAAATGCTTCGTATCGCGCCACAGCCGCCAAAGATCGCGAATTTGTGAAGTATTTCGCAGACGCTGAATTTGTAAGAATCGTTCAATAAATCAGACTGTAAGTTAAAACCTATAAAAATTCCCGGTATGCCGGGAATTTTTTTGCCTCAGTTGTTTTTTTTAAAAGATTATGAGATGTTAAAAAAATAGGTGGATACTTGTGTTTGTTTTTATATTTGCACACAATTTTAAATTAATATGGATTTTCAATTAACTAAATGATAAAATGATGAAAAAAGCTACAATCTTTAAATTCGCAGGGATGCTGATTTTGGCTGTTGCCCTTGTAAGCTGTAATGGGCTTAAAAAGATGGCCAAAAATTACAACGACGTAAATTACGAAGTTACTCCGCAGGTGCTCGAAGCCAACGGTGGCAAAGTAAACTTTACTGTTAAGGGTACTATCCCACCCAAGTATTTCAATAAGAAAGCAGCGGTACTTATTCAGCCGGTGTTAACCTACCCAGGTGGCGAACTGCAGCTCACACCTGTTTTGCTCAAAGGCGAAAAAGTAGAAGGCGACGGCACCACCGTAAGCTATGCCAATGGCGGCACCTTCACCTATTCAGCAGAGTTTGAATACGATCCTAAAATGAATGCGTCGGAGCTGATGGTAACCGCTGTAGCTTTTCAACCAAAAAAAGCTGTAAGTAGCCAAATGACTATGGCTGATGCCATGACCATGCGCAAAGCACTTAATTTGGGAGAAGAGAAAATTGCTGACGGCATCATCGCCACCAGCACCCGCATCGACGTACAAAACGAAGTGCGTGGCCTCATCCAGATTGGTGATGAAAGCCCACAGAAAGATGCCAGCGGCAACATCCGCATGGACGCCTACCAGGTAGCTCCCGAAAATGAAGTGGATATGCTTTATCTGGCTCCTCACGGCTACGAAAAAGAAACCATTATCACCGAAATGGCTGCTATCTACTTCCCCCAAAACATCGACAAATGGTTGCCTAACCACGACTGGAACAAGAAAAAAGACGTGGCAAAGCAGCTCGAAAATCTAAATACATTTGTAGCGCAGGGCTGGGTAATCCGCGATATGGAAATCGACGGATGGGCTTCACCCGAAGGCGAAGAAACTTTTAACGAAGGCCTTTCCGAGCGCCGTGCCATTACTGCTACCAACGTAGTTTTCGACAACTTCCAGAAGCTGGCGCGTAAAAAAGATGCGCAGGTAAGTTTCAAAAATCCTAAAGACGACATCAACCTCAAACGCATAGGTCATGGCCCCGACTGGAATGGATTCCTGCAAGAGGTAGAAGCATCCACAATCGCCGACAAACGCCCGATTCTGAATGTTGTAAAATCATCAGACCCCGACAAACGCGAACAGGAAATCCGCAACATGATCATGATCTATCCTGAACTCGATAATCAGATTTTGCCTCCGCTGCGTCGCGCCGAGATAAAAGTAAATGCTTTTGAACCTAAGAAAACCGACGATGAAATCGCCCGCCTGAGCACTTCCGACCCCGGCGAACTCAGCAACGAAGAACTACTTTATGCCGGCACCCTTACCCAAGACTGGAACACACAATATGCGATTTATAAAGCTGCCGTTCAGAACTATCCTCAAAGCTGGGAAGCCAACAACAATGCCGGCGTGGTAGCCCTGAAAATTGGAAAAGCCGATGAAGCTATGAATTATTTCAATAAAGCCAATCAGCTCAAAGCCAACAACGGAATGGTGATGAACAACCTGGGCGTAGTGTATGCTTACAACGACAACTGGAAAGAAGCCGAAACAAATTTTATGAATGCCAACAAAATGGGCGTTGATAACAATTACAACCTGGCGCTTGTAGATATGACCAAAGGAAACTACAAAGTCGCAATCACCAAGTTTGGTAACACCAAATGCAACTACAACCTTGCACTGGCACAAGTACTTTCCGGCAACAACTCTGCCGCAGCCACCAACCTGGAGTGTGCCCGCAAAAACGCCAAGACCTACTACCTGATGGCCATTGTAGGTGCCCGCACCGGCGATGCCAATATGATGAATACCAATCTGAAAAAAGCTATAAAAGCCGACCCGGCAATTAAAGCAGAAGCCAAAGCTGACAGAGAATTTATAAAATACTACACCGATCCTACTTTTATGGGAATTGTTGAATAACAGTTTCTGTAAAATCTATCCTATAAAAAGGCCGGTTCCAATGAGGAAGCCGGCTTTTTTTAATTACGTACCCGCATTATGCTGCTCGGGAGCTACCGCCAAAGATGATGCCTGCCCCCAGCACAAAGCCAAAGTCGTACCATCCGCCATTGTTATTAACAGCGTACAAGGCAATGTTGTCGTTAAACAAACTTCCTACAAAACTTACCGGTGCAATAAACCCGTGCCATAAGCCACCCCAGAAATTATAGGGAGCATCGGTAATACATTGCTCGATAGGTGTTACATCGGCACAGGCACTCACAACCAAAGCCAAACCAGCCAGTACAATGAGCCACTTAAAGATTTTAATTTTTGTTTTCATGAATTAATGTTTTATGATTATGAAGGTAGATATACTTCCAAAATTGTATCACTCATGGAAAGGAAGCCACGAATGAATAACAGACCAGGATTTTATTGCTCAGGGTCCCATT
The DNA here is from genome assembly GCA_009928785.1 of Clostridia bacterium. Lineage (GTDB taxonomy): Bacteria > Bacteroidota > Bacteroidia > Bacteroidales > 4484-276 > SABY01. The sequence continues at coordinate 12,442 of SABY01000022.1, forward strand.
GTCTGAACAGGAACGGATCGGGCTGGCCATTGCGCACAGGGCGCATGCGAAATGTAAAACGATGATCTGCTGCCGGTAAAACGTATTGCGGATGCGTACGGGATCCCCAGCTATCGTCGCCACCCACGCCCATCTGCTGCAAATCGACAGTTACGAAAACGGTGTCGCGCAAAACGATATCGTTGGTGTGGCGGTAATTACTTTTGGTGCCCTGATCGAAATCCTCGATGCTGTTGTGCAGCGCCGAGCCTGAAAACAAAGGCAAGCCATCAATCAGCAATCCGCTACCGGCATCATTTGTAAGTGTCATCCAGCGGATGTCGGTTTTATAACCGTTTTCCTGCGGACGAATATAGGGGAAATATTGCTCGGCAGCGGTGCTGCTGTATTTTCCCACAAAAGCAGCGGTGTTGCGGTCGATGTAGTTTTCGTGCGGTCCGCGGCCAAACCATTGCAGGTTGTCGTATTGTCCCGGCATGGCCCAGCGCATCCCGAAGCGTGGCAACTCCGGACGCAGCGTGCGCAAGTCGATGTATTCCGTCTGCAAATCGTTTCCTGTATTAATATCCGGATTGTTTAAATTTCCAAAATCCAGATAAAGAATCAGATTTTCCTCTTTGCCGGTCATTGGTGCCGAAGTGTGCGCCTTTATTTCTGCGTCAGTGCGGGCTACATCCCAAAGCCTCAGTTCATCAATTTTGCCACTAAACAGCCGCTCACCTTGCCGGTAGCCACCGATATAGCTCACCCCGGAAAAGTCGGCCGCCACGCCATCGGTGATCGTATTTTCTAAAATTAATTCACCATCCAAATAAAATTTCACCGTTCCTTCGCTGCCGCTATAGACTGCCGAAATCAGATACCATTGATCATCAGCAAAAGGAAATTCCAGCGTTATTTGTTCGTTGCCAGCCAGACAGAAGCAAAGTTTTCCGTTGTCACGAAATTCGTAATGCAGCCGGTGTTTTGCCCATTCGGCGTTATTCCAAATGGTATTGTTGCTGCCGAAAGCCGAAGGATATACCAGCGCTTCGAGCGTAAAATCCGGCAGCTTTTCGTTTTGCACAAAATCGAGCCGGAGCATGGCGGGCAGCGCGTCGAGGTCGAGGGCGCGGCCAAAACCGCGACGTGAAGACGACAGCACTTCCACATCAGGATCGGGAGGCGGCAGCAAGGTCAGGTTTTCGTCCACAACTACTTCGCCGCGCCCGTTAATTGTATAATCCACGGCAAGCTCTGCCATTGCTTCGGGCAGGTAATATTCGGCAGCAAAAATTGCATGGCTGCCACCTATGGCTGTAAATGTTGCTTTGCGCAATATCCTGGTGTCGGGAGCTGTCTTCCACATTTTGCAGCGCTTGTCCATTCCATTGCCAAAATCGTTGTCGATAGGTGCGCGCCAAAAGTTAAAATCCATCGGTTCCTCCAGTAATTCGCTTCCGTCGGCTTTCCAGCGCACCATTTCACCACTATTTTTATCAAAATCTATTATAAAATCTTTTCCGCTAAAGCGCAATAACTCTTCCAGCTCCATCACCTGCAGCTCGCCGGCAGCAGGTGCCATTACCTTTACAGGCGGCATATAGTTGGGGATGGGAAACTGGGCTGTTGCAACCGGATAGCTTGCGGGCATAAAATCATCGGCACCAATAGTTAGCAAACTAAAATTGATAAAATACTCTTCGCCCGGCTGCTGCTGCAAAGTGTCGTAATCCAAATGGATGGTGCGGCTGGCGTGGGGCGCTACTTCGGGGCGGGCAATCACGCCCTCCATCAGTAGATGTCCCTGCGACATGACTTCCCACCGCAGGTTGAATTGCGAAAGATTCAGAAAGTCGTGTTTATTAATAATATGAAATCGTCCGCCGAGTGGGTTTATTGGCACGATTCCCATCGGCTGATACACCTTTTTAACTTCTGCCATTGCAGGGTGCGGTGTTCGGTCGGGCGACACCAGCCCGTTGATGCAGAAGTTGCCATCGCTCGGGATGTCCTTACCGCCAAAGTCGCCGCCGTAAGCATAATATTGCGTCCCGGTTTGGTCGGCAACCAAAATTCCCTGATCCACCCAGTCCCAGATAAAGCCACCCTGCAGGTGATCGTATTTTTCTATCACATCCCAATAGTCCTGCAGGTTGCCGGTGCTATTGCCCATGGCATGTGCATATTCGCACATGATGAGCGGCCGCGTTTGTGGTTGCTGCGCATATTTTTCGATGTATTGGATGGAAGCATACATCGGGCAAAAAATATCGGTGTTTGGCCCCTGCAGCGCACGTTCGTAATGAACGGGGCGGGAAGGATCGCGCTGCTTGAGCCACTGGTAGCAGGCGGTGAAGTTGACACCGTCGCCGGCTTCGTTGCCCATCGACCAGATAATGATCGAAGGGTGATTTTTGTCGCGCTCCATCATATTTTGCACCCTTTCGAGATGCGCTTTGCGCCACAGCGTATCTTTGGCCAGGCTGCGCTCGCCGTAGCCCATGCCGTGCGATTCGATGTTGGCTTCGTCGATTACATACAGGCCGTATTTATCGCAGAGCTTATACCAGCGTGGATCGTTGGGATAGTGGCAGGTGCGCACCGCATTGATATTGTTAATCTTCATCAGCCGGATATCGTCGCGCATGGAAGCCTCGCTGATCACATGACCTGTCGATGGATCGTGTTCGTGTCGGTTGACGCCCCGCAGCATTACGGCCTCTCCATTTACCAACAATTGGCCATTTTTAATTTCAACATTTCTAAAACCGGTCTTTGCCGACACTACTTCCTGCGCACCGGTTTTTGGTTCCGTCAAAGTGAGCACCACGGTATAAAGCTCCGGCGTTTCGGCTGTCCAGCGGCGGGGTGATTTTATTTTTGTATTAAAAATAAGGGTGGCTGTATCGTGTCCGTTAAGATTTATTTGGTGTGTTTGCTCATCAATCAGACTTCCGGTGGACAGGCCGAATAGCTGAAGTTTAACGCCGGCTTTTTTCGTTTTTTGTGGGTCGTAATTATGCAGCAGTACCTCCGTTTTCATCTCACCATCTGCATAATTTGCCGTAAGGCCGGCATGAATAAAAAAGTCGTCGATGGAGAGGCTGGGTTTAGAATATAAAAACACATCGCGTTCGATGCCGCTGATGCGCCAGAAGTCCTGACATTCGAGGTAAGCGCCGTCGCTCCAGCGCACCACCTGCATGGCCAGTTTGTTTTTACCTTCTTTTAAAAACTTTGTAATATCAAACTCCGCTGGCGTTTTGCTGTCCTGGCTGTAGCCGGCCTGTTGACCATTTACCCACAGGTGCATGGCCGATTTTACGGCGCCCACATGCAGTATCACGCGCCGCCCGCGCCAGTTGTCGGGCACTTCAAACCAGGTGACGTAGGCACCCACCGGATTTTCGATGTTGGGGATTTCAGGAGGTTGTGGATCCCAAGTCCATTCGTAGGGCTGGTTTACATAAATAGGAATGCCATAACCCGACAGCTCCCAGTTGGCCGGTACGCTGATGCTGTCCCAACCGTCATGGTTGTAATTTGGCAGATAAAAACCTGCTGGTCGGTCGGGTAGCCGCGGCTCCCACCGGAAAAGCCATTTTCCGTTAAGGCTTTTAAAGTATGGCGACTGTTCCCATTTATCGGCGAAAGCCTGCTCGGTGGTTGCATAAGGAATGGCAAAAGCATGTGGCGCCAGCTTGCCGCGTCCGGTCATCTGCGGGTTTTGAATGTCGCGAAAGAGGGTATCCTGCTGTCCGTTGGCGATCCCGCAAAAAAACAGGGCTATTATAAATATGGTGTAACGAATTTTTTTCATAGCATTTTTTCTCGGAGTTTATTTTGCGCTGTTTTCGATGATTTCAATTTCTTCTTCTGTCAGGTCGTAAAGCTGGTAAACCAACTGGTCTATTTGAGTTTCGATAGCGGTGGAGTCGAAATCCGGATTGGCTTCTTTATTTTTAAGAATCTTATTTACCTGCGTGTTTATTTTCGATCTCACCTCCTGGTTTCCTTTGGCAATAGGAATTTGGCTGAAATATTTCCAGATCAACTGAAACCCGTTTTGAATGGCTGTGCAGTATTTGGATATGAGCCACCAGCCCAGTTTTGAATTTAATATCCCTAACAAAACTTTATCGCCGGAAGGGATAATCCACATCGAATCATTACAAAGCAATCCCTTTTCATCATAAATAAAGCACGGTTTTACCTGAAATTTTTGATACATAATTTTCGGCTTTAAAAATTTGTCATAGTAATCGCAGGCTCTTAGCTCCCACCAGTAGTCGCCTTTATCTGTTCTGGCATCGGCCTTATCTTTATATTTTTGAAGATGATTGGCAATGCCCGGATAGTTTTCCCTGAACCACTCCCATGCCTCATCATATTCCATGTATCCATAGCGCGGCATGGGTTCGCTAATAAAATAGGGATTGTCGGGCGGCAGATTTCGTCGGATGGTGAAGCCTTTCGGAATGAGGATAAGCCACTTCACGTTTTTCGCTTCTGCATAAGGTTTGATATCCCGCCCTAACAGAAACGGCTTGATCAGATACCCGGAGTTGTCATCACTATTTGTTATCTCATTTTTTGTTTCATCATCGATAACAAAAGCCTCTGTCATCCCGGTTAAAATTCCTCTTTTGGCTCCTTCGCCGATGTATTCTTCCAGCTTTATTCCTGTCGCATTAATCCTTTTTAGAAGATCGTGGTCCTGCGGAGTCGATACCACCCACGTTTCTTCAGTGAGCGAACTGTGGGAAATGTTGGTACAAATTTGTTGTATGTACTTTGGGAAATTTCTCTGGAATCCGGCGGCGTTAATTTTGGAAGTTTTAAAAAACTTACCGGCTGGCGGCTCTTTGGTTGCCCGCAAAATGCAGGGGTATGTCGTTGCTTCATCAAACACCTGATAATCGCCAAAATCGACAATTTCAGTTATGTTGTGCTCCAACAGAAACTTGCGCGCGGGTTTTCCGTATCCTGCCTGCATAAATTTGTTCGGCACAATAAACGTAAAGATGCCCTTCTGCTTTAATATCCCGAAACCTTTTTCGATAAAAAAGACATAAATATCGGAGGTGCCGGAATACAATTGGTATTGAGAACTGAAATACCGTTTGAACTCTTTAAGCTCTTCCTGCCTGATGTACGGCGGGTTTCCGATCACCACGTCGAAGCCCGTAAAGTCGCCCTCATCGTCGAGCACTTCCGGAAATTCAAACCGCCATTCAAAAGCGTTTTCAAAAATCCTGTTGGCTTTTATAATTTCAATTTCCGTTTCTATTTTTTGAATGTCGCGCGAAAGCTCGTTGGCTTTTTTGTTCCAGGCAGCCTTTTCCTTAGCATTCATATCAAAAAGCTGGTGCTGGGTTGACATTTGAAAAAGCTCGCCCGAAAGTTTGTTTAGCTTTTTAAGTTTGGGATCGTTTCTGGAAATTTCACTTTTGAAATCTGATTTGATGTCGGCAATCAATCGCTCCATTTCCCATTTTTGCTCTTTGCTTTCGGCGTTTCGATAAGTAGCCACGGCTACGCGATAGCTGTCGATGGTGTATTTGCTTTTGCGTAGTGCCTGCCGCAAATCGGCGTCAATGGCAAACCGGCTCACCAGCGAGTTGCCGCATTTTATGTTGATGTCGATGTTGGGCAGCGTTTGCAGCGCTCCGAAATCGGAATCCCTGAAACCATCACGAAAGTGGTCGCTGCCGGCATAGCATACAGGGCTGCTCAACTTTTCGGTTTCACTTTTTTTGTAATAAGCATTTTTTAATAATTCAATCCACAAACGCAAGCGGCATATTTTTACAGAATTGGGATTGATGTCCACACCAAAAAGGCAATTTTCTATAATGGTTTGCTTCTCGTGAAACAGGGTTTCCTGTATGCGCTGGCTTTCGCGATTGCCGGGATGATATTCGAAAAGTTTACCATCCTCATCGGTTATGGCCAGCTCGTCGTTTACCACTTCTGCGTGGTATTCTTTAAGGCGCCTGCCGTTGCGATCCTGCAGGATTTTCAAATCGCATTTTATGGCAATTATTTCGTTGAGCGCCGAAACCAAAAAATGCCCCGAACCCACGGCAGGATCACAGATTTTGATACTGTTGATAATGGCATTGGCTTCCTGCCGGTCGTCGATTTTATCATAAAGATCGTCCAGGTTGTTGCACGACCAGCCTTTGGTTTCGTTAAATTTTTGCACCACCGCCTTTCGGATGGTTTCGTGGCACATGTACATGGTGACGAAACCTGGCGTAAAAAATGAGCCGTCCTGGTAGCCGTTTATCTTTTCAAAAATTAACCCCAGCACCGATGCGTTGATGAGGGTTTTGTTGTCTTCCTGAATTTCTTCGGTTCCTTCGCCTGCAAAATCATAAGCGTTCAAAAAAGCGAACAGATAGGCCAACGGGTTCATTTTGCCCGCGAGTTTTTTGCCCTGCTCGTCTTTTAAAACTGTTTGTGCATAAAGAGGAACAGCTTTATCGTTGCGCAACTGACTGATAAAAAGCGTTGTGTGCTCAATTTCCGCAGGCTCAAAAAGCGAACTGTTGAGATAGGGGATTTTTCCGTACGCCATTTTCAGGTCATCGCTGCGCTCGTGCTGTTCTCGGGCAAGCACCTGAAAAAACAAAGTGTTTAAATCATCGTAATCTTTAATTTTTTCATAATTCAAAAACGCGAAAGATTTGTCCCCTTTGTGGTATCCAAGCAACTGGGCTTCCAATAATTTCAGAAACAAAATCCGGTTTATCCAGGTGATGCACAGCTCCAGCGCTACGTTAAAAAGCCGCTCTTGGGCAGTTGCCCCATAATGATGGGGGTTATTGAGCCTGGCAATTTTATTAAGACCGTCCAACTGAACGATTGCATTTTCCAGCAAAGTGCCTGCATGTCGATCAGCTTTTTGGTGACGTTGGATAATCTTTTTGCCGCCTTCCTTAATTTCTGTCAGCCCGATGATGTGTAGCAGCTCGCCGTAGAAACGTTTGTCGAGGGTGTTGCTGTCGTTTGCAAAAGGCAGCTTGAGGAGATGTTCGGGCGAAAGCAGTTTGAATAAGGCAATGAGTTGATGGTCGTCTTTTGGATCGTTGTTGCGCAGCGGTTTTTCGTAATCCCTGATATCGAACCAGGCAAACTCGATGTCGTGCAATATTTCGTCAATAAGCGGCCCAGCAATGTGGTGGTAGAAAAAATCTGTTTTGGTGTCGGCCAGACGTCCGGCTTCAAAATCGGTGAATTGTTTTACAAGATTTTTGTTTTGTGCAAAAAGCCTGTCGAAAAGCGTAGCGTCAAAAATGAACCATTCGTTGATATTGGTAATTACCAGATGCTTTACCTCCAGGTTTTTGTGGGTAATGCGTTCGCGCAGGTAGTAAAGCACCAATTCCTGAAAAGCCTTACTATTCAGTTTTTCGCGGCTTACCATCTCGGCTTTGTTGGTGGGCTTTTTAGCTTCGAGAATAACGCCCACAGAACTTCCAGCCTTTTCTCCGTTATGGATTACCAGGTCGTTGCGCCCTTTGGTATTAATAAAATGATAGGGATAGTACCAGGTTTTTTTAAGGAAGTGGGTGATAAGATTTTTATGAAACTCTTCTGATTCCGTTTCATTCGTCCCGTCGATCAATTGGATAAGACCGGACTTGAAGTTATCGATATCCGCTCTGATCGGTTTTACTTTCAGGAAGGCTTTGTTGAGCGCCTGTTTTGGTTTCAGCATGTTTCTGATGGCTCTGAACCTGGTTAATATTTGGGTTTTGTTTTTTTTGGGTTTTTGGAATTTCTCATCAATAGCTGCTGCTGATACCAAAAACCGGTTTGCGTTTTATCCATCGGCCACGGGTAAAGTCGGGGAAATCCTGTGGTTCGCTGCCGCTGGCCACCGAAAGCTCCGACAAAGGCGTGATTACGCTCCAGGCTGCCGCATCATAAACGTCGAGTGGCGGAGCTATGCCGCGCTTGATGGATTCGATAAAAGCGTTTAGCACAAAAAAGTCCATGCCTCCATGCCCTGAACCTTCGGCCAACTGCTCGTAGGTTTTCCAGAGTGGATGATCGTATTTATCGATGTAAGGCTGCGATGGCTCCCAGCGGTGCGGGTCGCTCGTGCCTTCAATGTAAATCTGGTTGCCGTCTTTCATCCACAGGCCTTTGGTGCCCTGCACACGGAAGCCCAGCGAATAGGGCCGTGGCAGCGTGGTGTCGTGGATCACGATTATCGATTCGCCGTTGGCGGTGGTAATGGTGGTGGTGACGATGTCGCCCATTTTCCATTTCAGGCTTGCATTGGGATGATCAGCACCACCCTTTTCGACGATGTAATTGTTGATGCCGCGTGCTTTGGTAGCGGTGGAGGTGAGCGACACAAAGCGGTTGCCGCGATTGATGTCGAGCATATTGGCGATGGGGCCTACGCCATGCGTGGGATAGACGTCCCCGTTGCGTTTCAGATAATGCTCCGTGCGCCAGCGTGCTTCTGAATAGCCAGCCTCGCCAAATTCCACTCCGCCACCATAAGGTTGGGTTCCGTTGTTGAACAACACCTCGCGCAGGTCGTGCTGGTAGCCGCAGTGGCAGTGCAACAACTCGCCAAAAACTCCTTGTTTCACCATGTTATGGATGGCCATGATGTCGCGGCGATAGCACACGTTTTCGAGAATCATGCAATGGCTGCCGCTGCTTTCGGAGGCATTCACCATGTCCCAGCAATCTTCGATGGTGTTGGCCGCCGACACTTCCACGCCGGCATATTTTCCGGCTTTCATGGTATCCACCGCCATGATGGGATGCCAGAGCCATGGCGTGGAGATGATGACGCCCTGCACATCCGGCAGTTGCAGCATATCGCGATAAGCGTATTCGCTGCCGGTAAAAGTGGCCGGCTCGCGATGGCCTGATTCGCGTATCATTTTCACCGCCTGGTTGAGCATTTGTCCGTCCACATCGCAAATGGCTATGATTTCAATGTCGTCGCGCTGCAGCAAATTATACAGATGGTTTTGGCCACGCAGCCCGGTGCCAATCAGGGCTATATTTACCTTGGAGGGCTTCAGCGGGTTGCCAAAAACGAGGGTAGGGGAGGCAGCTATTGCCAATCCTGCAATTGACGCGGTTTTCAAAAACGCGCGGCGCGAGAAATCGTTGGTAGTAGAGCTTTTCATGCGTCAGGTTTGGAAATAATATTTGACAAAAATCAATTGAGGCTTAAATCTTCAAACACATGCTCCATCACCAGTGCCAAGGCTCCCATCACGGCAGCTTTGTCGCCCAGCGTCGAAGTTACCAGGCGGGTGGCATTTTTTATCTGGCCAATGGTGTATTTGTTAAGGGTTTGATGCACCGGGTCGAGCAGAAATTGTTGTGCGCGTGCCATGTGCCCGCCCAGGATAATAGTTTCCGGATTGAAAAGATGGATAAGGGTAGAAAGCCCCTGACCAAGAAAAGCCCCAATCTGGGCAATAAGATCAATGGCTACCTGATCCCCCTGATGAGCAGCGTCGATAATGGTGTTGCAACCCAAGTCGGTGGTGTGATTGGAGAGCATGGTAGGCTTCCCGGCTGCGACGGCAGCCAGCGCCATACGCGTGAGCGCGTCGCCCGAAGCCACCGTTTCCAGACAACCATTTTTGCCACAACGGCACAACTGCCCCTCCTCCTGGATTTTGATATGACCAAATTCGCCGGCAAATCCCGAATGTCCCTGGTATAGCTTGCCGTTGAGGATCATACCCATCCCGATGCCGGAGCCAATATTTACACACAACACATTTTCATGTCCGACGGCACTGCCAAACACGTATTCACCCAGCGCCATAAGCCGGGCGTCATTGTCGGTAAATACAGGCTTACCAAATTTTTCTTCAAATAAAGCTTTCACCGATTTCTCGGAAAAGTTAAGATGCGAATAACTCGAACCCGAGCGGGGATCGGTAAGCCCGGTGATGGCAATGCCGATTCCAAGCAGTTGGTCGTCGGTAACTTTAGCCTTAGCCAAAACTTGCAACACCTCCCGATGCAAGGCATCTACAAAAGCCTGCGAATTTTCGAGTTGTCGCCTGAAAAACTGAATTGTACCCACCAACTTATTGGTGAGGTCGAACACACCAATTTCGGTGGTGCTGTGGCCAATATTAACGCCCACGACAAACCGCGCCGGAGCGTTGATGCCAAACATCAACGGGCGGCGCCCGCCAATACTCTGTCCGATACCTTCTTCGCGCACCAGGTTTTCACCGATAAGTTCGCTAAGCAACTTTTGTATGGAGGGCGAACTCATGTTGGTGAGTTTGCAGATTTCGGGATTCGACAACTGACCTTTGTAGTAAAGGTGAAAAAGAATACGCTTCTTTTGCAGATAGCGCTTTCGCGAAAGGTTGGTAAGGTTGGCCATGTTTCCGTTTTGCATAAATATCGGGTCGTGGCTCACGCGGGTAGAGATCATTTCAGGCATAGTCTGTTACTTTTTTTGAAAGCGCTAAATTAAAATTTGTTAACGAACTATTTGCAAATGTTTTGTGAATTTTTAAAGAGCGTGCCGTAAGATGCTGTGGATGTATTGGTTAGAATGAGATAAATTTTCGTTTGATTGGGGGAGAATTACAACTGACTCCATTATGATTCATCCAAAGAGAAAGGTTACACCAAATCGCTGGGATACTACCTTCCCAAATCCGCAGCAACACATTTATTCCATCGATAAAAATGCTTCCATACTTTGTGGGGTCACCAACTGAAAGGAGGCTTTCGGATAGGCCTTAAGGAAGTCTTTAGGGACAGTAGCTTGTTTATTGGCTCCCCATTTCATCTCAAAGGCGGCCAATTTACCATCCCGCTCTTCAATATAATCGATCTCCTTTTGCTGATACGTTCGCCAGAAAAATGTGTTGACCAGATGCTGCCTATTATGATGAAATTTAACTCTTTCGGCGATGCAAAAATTCTCCCATAAAGCTCCGGCATCATCTCTAAGTTCAATCGGATTATGATTTTGGATCAATGAATTGCGTATGCCCAAGTCCCAGAAATATATTTTTCTGCTTTTGGATATTTCATTTCTCAAATTCTTTTTGTACGCTCCAAGCCTGAAAATGATAAAATTTTCCTCAAGCAGGTGTATATATCGTTGAACGATAGTTTGATCGATACGAATTTCGCGTGCAAGTTCCTGAAATGAAACCTCCTGACCAATATGAAAAGCAAGCATCCGCAGGAGTCTTTCCAATGATTCAGGTTTCTTTATTTGTTGAAGCGCATAAATGTCTTTAAAAAGATAGCTCCCTGAGAGTTCTTTAAGATGCAATGCAGCATCCTGATCGCTCATGTAAAGCAGGCCGGGATACATACCAAATCGTAATTTGCTATTTATCATTCGCTGCCGCTCAATAATATTTTTATCCGATGAAATCTCCTCCCAGGAAAATGGGTGAAGCTGAAAAACTTTTTTGCGCCCGGTCAGAGGTTCGTGAATCAGGTTGGCGAGGTCAAAACTTGATGAACCTGTGGCAAGAACCTGTACCTGCGGGTATTCATCTACCAAAATTTTCAAAATCAGCCCTATGTTGGTGATGCGTTGCGCTTCGTCAAGAATTAATAATTTGGTATCCTTTATTAAGCTACCAATACTCCCAATGTTTTCCCACGAAAATTGTTGTTGTACATCCATGAAATCACAGTTAAAATATAATGCCCTATCGGGATGTGCAGCCAAAATTTGTTTTACCAGCGTAGTTTTTCCCACCTGCCGGGCGCCGTAAATAATGATTGCAGGTTGCTTCTCCCCACCCGGAAATAGATTTTCGGTTATCAACTGTTGGATTTTTCGTGTGATAGTCATTTCAGAATATTAAAATTACATGAGTTAACTCAGCAAGTTTATGCAAATTACATGAGTTAACTCAGCAAATTTTAAAAATTAATTGGCTACGCCGGAAGGGAATTACAATTTATCCCTACGATTAGCAGGATTCCGTCAGAGATGGAACCATATCAAAAACTATTTCTTCTTTGATGGAAACGCCATCCGGTGAATAGGGTTTGAGCAGCGCTGTTATTTCACCAATCCTTCCCTGCATTTCACCTTCCTTATTCTGAACTTCACCGTTTTTCTGTTGCTTTCGGGCATGGCGGCGCCGTACATTTGCTTCATGATTTTTAAAATGATGAATTCAAAATTATTAACCATCAAATACTTTATTATTATGAAAACACTTGCAACCACACTCACAATGATGCTGATAATAGCTGCTACAGGCCTTTCGGCACAAAACACGAATGCTGACAAAATCTTTACCGCTCTTACGCTCAATGGCCAGGATGTGGTAGAATTGCGGCTGATGAAACCTGCTGGTGCAGTCGTAACCTTTGTAGTTACCGATGAATCCGGCGCTGTTGTTTACAGCAAACGAATTAAAAAAGAGGACAATCTGCTTATTTCGCACCAGGTAGGCACCCTCGACGATGGCGTTTACACCTACTGCGTAAAATCGGCTGACGAAACCCTGCGCTCGACGGATGTGGTAAAAGCTGCCGGCAAACCATTGATCTACAAGCCTGTCGAAAACATTGCCGAAGCGTCTGAATAGTTCTCAATACGTTTTATTTAGTTTTGAAAAACCCGGAGTAGTTTCCGGGTTTTTTTGTGAAAGAAAGGCGTTATCAGCACAGCACCCGATCTGCCGTTGTTAGAAATGGCAACAGATTCAGGAAGGCTATTGCGGCTTATCCTGCCAATTGTTTTATCTAAATTGATTATCTCAACGCTTCGGCGCCGCTTACGATTTCCAGTATTTCGTTGGTGATGGCTGCCTGGCGGGCTTTATTATACGATAGTTTGAGGCTTTTGATGAGTTCGTCGGCATTGTCGGTGGCCTTGTGCATGGCCGTCATGCGGGCGCCATGCTCCGATGCTGCCGAGTCGAGCAGCGCTTTGTAAAATTGTATGGTCACAGCGCGTGGGATAAGCTCGTGCAGGATTTCTTCTTTGGAAGGTTCGTAGATAAAATCAACTTTGTCGTGCTTTTTAGCAACGGTGGGTGAGGGTGCCGGAGGAGCCACGGGCAAAAGCTGCTCGATGGTAAGCACCTGCACGGCGGCATTCTTAAATTGATTGTAAATGATGTCGATGCGGTCGTATTTTTTATTGGCAAAGTCTTTCAAAAAAAGCTTAGCCACCGGGGCCGCGTTGTCGAACGAAAGGTCGTCGAGCAGCGCATCGTTGCGATGGGCCACGGCTATTTTGCGCGCTTTCAGGAAGTCGAAAACTTTTTTGCCGATGGTATAAATTTCTACCTTTCCGGCTTTGTATTGTGATTCGTAGTTTTGGCGGATGGTTGCCATAGCAGCCTTGCCCACGTTGGCATTGAAGGGTCCCGACAGTCCGCGGTTGGAAGCTATGGCCACGATGAGCACTTTTTCGGGCGCCCGTTGCTGGGTGTAAACGCTCTCGGTGCTCTGACCCAGGCTGGCACTTATGTGTTGCGTAATCTCCGACAACTTCACGGCATAAGGGCGCATGTTGGTGATGGCATTTTGCGCCTTGCGCAGCTTGGCCGCCGACACCATCTTCATAGCGCTGGTAATCTGCTTGGTAGAGTTTACCGATTCGATGCGTGAACGTACTTCCTTTAAATTGGCCATTTTACTATTAAAAATATCTGACTTAAAATTTTAACTTCATCCGGATGTTTCACTATTAAAAATTTCAACATGCCGAACTGTTACGCAGATTTGAAATTTTGGATGTTGGTTTTCTATTACTGTTTCTCGTATTTGGCGGCAACTTCGCGTGCTACTTTTTCGAGTGTTTTGGTGTCTTCGTCCAGCAGCTTTCCGGCGCGTAAATTTTTGAGCACATTCTCGTATTGCACTTCGAGCAGGTGAAGATATTCAGTTTCAAAATCATGTATGCTGTTCAAAGGCACTTTGCGCAAAAGCCCGCGGGTGCCGCAAAAGATGATGGCAATCTGTTTTTCTACCGGCATCGGTGAGTACTGTGGCTGCTTTAGTATCTCCACATTGCGTCGTCCTTTTTCGAGTACGCTCATGGTGGCGGCATCCAGGTCGGAGCCAAATTTGGCGAAAGCCTCCAGTTCGCGAAACTGCGCCTGATCGAGTTTTAATGTTCCTGCTACTTTTTTCATCGATTTTATCTGTGCATTGCCCCCCACGCGCGACACCGAGATGCCCACGTTGATGGCCGGACGGATACCTGCGTTGAACAGGTTCGACTCCAAAAATATCTGCCCGTCGGTGATAGAGATGACATTGGTAGGGATGTATGCCGAAACGTCGCCTGCCTGTGTTTCGATAATGGGCAATGCGGTAAGCGAGCCGCCACCTTTCACCATGTGACGAATAGTTTCGGGCAGGTCGTTCATTTTACGGGCGATGTCGTCGTTGTCGATGATTTTGGCAGCGCGTTCGAGTAAGCGTGAGTGCAGGTAAAACACATCGCCGGGGTAGGCTTCGCGTCCCGGTGGGCGACGCAGCAACAACGATACTTCGCGATAAGCCACCGCTTGTTTCGACAGGTCGTCGAAAATAACCAGGGCAGGCCGACCGGTGTCGCGGAAAAATTCGCCGATAGCGGCGCCGGCAAAAGGCGCATAAAACTGCTTGGCAGCAGGGTCGCTGGCGGTGGCCGTTACGATAATGGTATAAGGCAATGCGCCTTTGTCTTCCAGTATTTTTACGATGTTGGCCACCGTGGACCCTTTCTGCCCGGAAGCCACGTAAATACAATACACAGGCTCGCCTTTGTCGTAAAATTCTTTTTGGTTGATGATGGTATCGATGGCGATGGCTGTTTTTCCGGTCTGGCGGTCGCCGATGATCAGCTCGCGCTGGCCACGGCCAATGGGAATCATGGCATCTACAGCTTTCAAACCTGTTTGCAACGGTTCAGTTACAGGCTGCCGGTAAATAACGCCGGGTGCTTTACGCTCCAGTGGCAGTTCCCAGGTTTCGCCTTTTATCTCGCCTTTGCCGTCGATGGGCTGTCCCAGTGTGTCGATGACGCGACCCAGCAGCCCCATGCCAACCTTGATGGAGGCGATGCGTCCGGTGCGTTTTACGGTGTCGCCCTCTTTTACATCGTGTGCTTCGCCCAGAAGCACAATACCTACGTTGTCCTGCTCCAGGTTGAGTACGATGCCTCTGAGGTTTCCTTTTTCAAATTCTACCAGCTCGCCCGATTCAACATTGCTCAATCCGTAAACGCGGGCAATACCGTCGCCTATCTGCAGCACCGTACCGGTTTCTTCGAGTTCACTCTTGGTTTTGAAGCCGGCAAGTTCCTGTCGTAATATTTCCGATACTTCTGCGGGTTTTATCTGTGACATATCTTGTGTGTTGTTAATTCATTTTTTTAATAAAAAACTAAAATCCTCTGACGTAGAGATTCTCCTCAAAAGATTTGTATAGCCGGTCGAACTGCCGTCGGATGCTGGCATCGTATTTTTTGTCGTCCAGGGTAATAATGAAGCCACCAATCATGTTGGGGTCGATTACTTCGATAAGCTCTATTTTTTGATGTAAATCCCGGTGCAGCATATCCAAGAGGTCTTTGCGGGTTTTTTCATCAAAAGCTACCGGCGTGGTAAGTTTTACGGTAACGATATTGTGATGCTTTTTGTAGATTATAACAAAGGCGTCGGTAATTTCCTTCAGATACACCTCACGCTCTTTGCGGATGATGAGCAGCAGGAACCGAATGGTAAGCTCGTCGATGTGACGGCCAAATACAGCTTTAAGAATGCTTGATTTCTTGCCGTCGGGGATAACAGGGCTTTTTAAAAGCCTTCGTAACTGCGGATTTTCAGCGATTACCTCTTGTATGAGCTTCACATCATCGCTGATGCGCTCCAGCCGGCTCATTTCCAGAGCCAGATCGAAAAGTGCCTGTGCGTATCGTTTTGATATGATGGTAACATCCATGGCCGCAATGGGTTAGTTTAGGTTCATTTTGCGAATAAGCGCATCGGCATACTCATTTTGCTTTTCCTTGTTGTCGAGTTCACGCTGCAACACCTTTTCGGCAATCTCTATCGAAAGACGGGCTATCTGATTTTTCAGCTCTATCATGGCGGCTTTCTTTTCGTTTTCGATAGTTACGCGGGCGCTTTCGACGATGCGGTTGGCTTCGGTATTGGCTTTTTCGCGGGCATCTCCTATCAGCTTTTCTTTTATCTCCCGCGCCTGACGCAGCAGTGCATCGCGCTCTTCTTTGGCGTCGGCCAGCAGTTGCTCATTGCTAAACTTCAAATCGACCATATCCTTGCGTGCCTTGTCGGCCTGGTGCAGCGCCTCATCAATCGACTCTTCGCGCTCGCGCAGCGACTTCAGGATTGGCTTCCAGGCAAAACGTCCCAGGATGTAAAGCAGGATACCAAAGGCCAGCGTCATCCAGAAAATCAGTCCTATTCCGGGGCTAACTAATTCCATAATTTACAGGCATTATTTGATTTTGTTAATCAATACATTTAAAAAAAATCCTGCCTCCCGGCCATACGCCGGGCGGCAGGATAAGATTTGCTACAGGAACACAATGAGCAAACACACCACAATGGCAAAAAAGGCAACGCCTTCGATGAGCGCCGCAGCCACAATCATGTTGGAGCGTATGTCGCCAACAGCTTCCGGCTGACGTGCAATGGATTCGACAGCACCGCGGCCTATCTGGCCGATGCCGATACCGGCACCAATGGCTGCTACTCCGGCACCGATGCCGGCACCCAGTTTTGCGTAAGGTGCAAGATCAGTTGCTACCTGTAATAAGATGGCTAATAATTCCATACTGTTATGATATTAAAATGTGATAACTTGAAATACTTTTATTTGATCAATTAGTAATACTAAATTCAATTTAAAAAAAATTAATGCCCTTCGTCGATGGCCATACCAAAATAAAGTGCCGAGAGCAACGTGAAAACATAAGCCTGAATAAATGCCACCAGCAACTCGAGCAAGTACATAAATACTGAGAAGGCTACCGAAATCACCGAAATGCCATATCCGGCGCCGATGCTCATTTCACCAAAAATAAATATCAGGCTGATAAAGCCCAGCACGATGATGTGGCCGGCGGTCATGTTGGCAAAAAGTCGCACCATGAGTACAAACGGCTTCGTAAAAACCCCGATTAGCTCTACAATGGGCATGAGCGGCACGGGCAATTTAAGCCACCAGGGAACCCCCGGCGTATTTACAATGTGTACCCAATAGCTGCGGCTGGCGCTGAAGGTGGTAATGAAAAAGGTAAATAAAGCAAGCACGCCCGTTACAGCGATATTTCCGGTAACGTTGGCGCCTCCCGGAAAAAAGGGTACCAGCCCCAGCAAGTTGTTTAGGAAAATAAAAAAGAAAAGTGTAAGCAGGAATGGCATGTAGCGGTCATACTTTTTTTCGCCAATGGAGGCTTTAGCGATGTCGTCGCGGATGAAAAGTATGAGTGGCTCCAGCATCGACTGGATGCCTTTGGGGGCCTCACCACGGCGATGACGGTAAGCGCGGGCTATCGAGATAAAAAGCCAGGCCATAAAAAGTGCGCTAAGAAAAATGGAAAGTACATTTTTGGTAATGGAAAAATCGAGCGGCAGTTCTTCGCTTTCTACGGTAGTGATCAGTTCGTCGGCTTCAGCGCGCAGGGTGAGCATCTCTACAATTTTACCTTTGTTGACGCCCTCGTTTGCTATGGTGAAGCCCTTGTATTGCGCGTGTCCGTGTTGGAATCGGCTCGACATAAAAACATGCAGTTCGCCTTTGTGCCACAAGATAACGGGCAATGGTATGGTGAGGTGAAAATCGCCCAGGGTTAGAATATGCCACTCGTGGGCGTCGATGATGTGTTCGACGATTAAGTCGCCGGCTTTGAATACTTCCTGAGCAACAGTGTCGCCAGCATGCTCGTGGTGCACGTCCACCAGCGGATGTTCGGTTTGGCCTCCCAGCGACATTGCCTGGAAAACGGCAAAAATCAGCAGGCTGCCAAAAATCAGCAGGTGACGCCGGAAGGCTAGTATGTGAAAATGTTTTTTCATTCGCTTTTATGCACCTCTTTTTTTATCCGGCCAGCACCAGCACATGGTTTTTCATCACTTCCACCACACCGCCGCTGATGTCGTAAAACGTAACACTGTCGGTATCATCTTTTACTTTTACTTTTCCGGCTTTGAGCGCTGCTATGAGCGGGGCGTGGTTTTTCATAATTTCAAATGAGCCATCAAGGCCCGGCAACTGCACCAGCTTGCCCTCTCCGGAGAATATCATTTTATCAGGTGTTAAGATTTGAATTTTCATTATTAAAAAAATGCTTATTCCTGTCCTTCGGCCATGAGTTTTTTACCTTTGGCAATAGCCTCGTCAATGGTTCCAACCATATTGAATGCAGATTCCGGATATTGATCCACCTCACCATCCATGATCATATTAAAACCTTTGATGGTATCTTCGATAGCCACCACAGTGCCGGGGATGCCGGTAAATTGCTCCGCTACGTGAAAAGGCTGTGAGAGGAAACGCTGCACACGGCGAGCACGATGCACCACCAGTTTGTCGTCTTCTGAGAGTTCATCCATCCCAAGAATGGCAATGATATCCTGCAGGTCTTTGTAGCGTTGCAAAAGGAGTTTTACGCGTTGTGTAGTATTATAGTGCTCTTCGCCAACTACTTCTGCGGTGAGGATGCGCGAGGTGCTGTCGAGCGGATCGACGGCTGGATAAATACCAAGCTCCGAAATTTTGCGGTTGAGCACGGTAGTGGCGTCCAGGTGCGCAAATGCCGTAGCGGGTGCCGGGTCGGTGAGGTCGTCGGCAGGGACGTAAATAGCTTGCACCGAAGTGATAGAGCCACGTTTGGTAGAGGTGATGCGCTCCTGCAAAAATCCCATCTCGGTGGCCAGCGTGGGTTGGTAGCCAACTGCCGAGGGCATACGTCCGAGCAGTGCGGACACTTCGCTGCCTGCTTGCGTAAAGCGGAAAATATTATCGATAAAAAACAAGATGTCGCGTCCGCCGGTTTTTTCGTCGCCATCGCGGAAGTATTCGGCCATGGTAAGCCCTGAGAGCGCAACACGCAAGCGAGCTCCGGGAGGTTCGTTCATCTGACCAAAAACCAGTGTGGCTTGCGAATCGGCGAGTTCTTCATAGTTTACCTTCGACAAGTCCCATCCACCTTTTTCCATATCTTCTTTAAAAGCATCACCATATCTTATTACCCCCGATTCGATCATTTCGCGCAGCAGGTCGTTGCCTTCGCGTGTACGCTCACCCACTCCTCCAAAAACCGATAAACCGGCATACGACTTTGCGATGTTGTTGATTAGTTCCATGATGATCACCGTTTTGCCTACGCCGGCGCCACCAAAAAGCCCGATCTTGCCGCCTTTTGCATAAGGCTCGATGAGGTCGATAACTTTGATGCCGGTAAAAAGCACCTCTTTTTGGGTGGTAAGATTTTCGAATTTGGGAGGTTCGCGATGTATCGAATAGCGGCCTTCTTCTTTTACCGGTCGCAGCCCGTCGATGGGTTTGCCGATCACGTTGAAGAGCCGGCCTTTGATGTCTTCGCCCACAGGCATCGAAATAGGAATCCCTGTATTTACCACTTTCATTCCGCGGCGAAGCCCGTCGGTAGAATCCATGGCAATACTGCGAATGGTATTTTCGCCAATATCCTGCTGCGATTCAAGAACTACTACCTGCCCATCAGGTCGCTCCACTTCCAGGGCATCGAAGATGTTGGGCAGGCTTTGTCCCTGATCGAACGATACGTCGATAACAGGCCCGATAATCTGCGATATAAAACCTTCACTTTTTTTACTCATTGATAACAACTTAAAGAATGTGGCTAAAAAAATAGCTGGCAAAGATAGGCCTATCTTTTTTGCATCCCGGTATGTTAACATTTTTTTGAAAAGCCCGCACCCTGAAATGTTCTAATTTTGGCGCCAAAGATTAACTAATCGTTGAAAAATGACCTCTTCTGCTGATAATTTTTCTGATTCTCCGGCTGCTCCCAATCTCACTTCTGATTTATTGCCTGCGGAATGGCTTAAAACTGCATTCGAGAATTCTGACCTGGGCGTAGTGATTATCGACGACACCGGCGTTATTAAATATGCCAACAGCGCTGCCTTGAATATGTATGGAAACACCGCCGAACAAGCTGCACAGATATCACGTGATCCGCATTTGTATTACCAATTGTACGATTTGAATAATAATAAAATTGCCGATGAGCAATGGCCCTACCGACGGGTTGTTAATGGAGATAATTTTGAATCGGTTAAGCTAAAGGTTGTAAATACTGCCACTAAGGCTTCGCTTTATGTCGATTTTAGGGGGTTGTCGCAAACAGATAGTAACCACAATAAATATGGCATTCTTTATACCCGCAATGTTACTGCTGAGATCCAAATACAGAATACATTAGCGTACGAAAAAGATATCCGCAAACGGCATGATACGGACATTCTAGATTACCAACGGCAAATAAAAAATGACCACGAGCTCTTGCTGAATATTATCGACAGCATTCCGGTAATGATAGTAATCTATGATGAAAAGGTGCAGCGGGTGATTTTAAATAAAGCCGTTAAAGATATTGCTGGTTTTACCAACGAAGACTTAAAACACAAAAACATCATGGAGTTGGCTTACCCTGATGCTGCTTATCGCAAAGAAGTTTCGGATTTTATGGACGCATTGAAACCTGGCTTTCGCGATTTCGTCATGCACACCAAAGATGGCCGCGACATAGAAACCAGTTGGGCCAACATTAAAGTTTCTGATGGCCGCCAGGTAGGCGTAGGTATCGACATTACCGATCGTAAACGAATGGAAGCAGCCCTGGTAGCAGCCAAAGAAAACGCTGAAAAAGAGAATCAGGTGCAATATACTTTCATACAAAACATCTCACACGAAGTGCGCACACCCATGAATTCCATTCTGGGCTTTACAGAGCTTTTGTCCAAAATGATCAGCGGGGAGACTGAGAGAGAATATCTGCATGCTATCAGTCTTAACGGCAAGCAATTGCTAAGGCTTATCAACGACATTGTGGATTTTTCGCGTCTTGATAAAAATGAATTGTCACCGGCTCTGACCCATGTATCTTTGAAAGCAGCAGTCAGACAGGCGCAAAACCAAATGGAAGGCCTTCGCAAAAAGTACAAGCGCGACAACCTGAAAATTATTTTTCATCCGCCCGACCATATTCGTCCCCACTTGATGCTTTACACGGACAACCACAGGCTGCAGCAAATTTTTAGTAACCTCACCGGCAATGCACTGAAATACACTTTGCAGGGCAGTGTGGAGTTTGGCTATGCCTTGAAAGAAGAAAGCCGGGAGGTAGTTTTTTATATCAAAGATACCGGAAATGGAATCAGCAAACACCTGCAAAGCCGCGTTTTTGAGCGTTTCAACAGATTGCATGATAATGTAAAAGATGAGTTCAGAGGCACCGGCCTGGGGCTGGCTATCAGCAGGCATCTGGTGGATTTGCTGGGCGGCAAAATTTGGTTTGAGTCTGTTCCCGGCAAAGGGTCCACTTTTTATTTTACCCACCCGTATCTGGAGATGACTAAAGAAAGCAATCCCGACATCAATATCCCGACAGATGACGAAGTGCACGTGCCGCAACTTAGCGGCAAAACCATCCTGATTGCCGAGGATGATCCTTTTAGTTTTTTGGTATTAAAAGCCATGCTTGCCGAAACAAAAGCCCATATTATTCATGCTGCTAATGGCGCAAAAGCTGTAGAGCTTTTCAACGAACATCAGGTTGATATGGTTTTGCTCGACATTCGCCTGCCCGAAATGAACGGATTTGAAGTAATCGAAAAAATCCGTGAAATCAATACAGAAGTTCCCGTAATAGCCCAAACTGCCAATGCATTAAACGTGCACCGCGACAAAAGCAAGATGGCCGGCTTTAACGATCACCTTTCCAAACCACACACAATGAACACGCTCTTTGCCACATTGAATAAATATTTTCGGTAGAAAAGCTTCTCCGCATCTGAGTCCTCAGCCATCAGCCCTCAGCCCTCAGCCCTCAGCCATTAGCCATCAGTCATCAGCCATTAGCCATAAGTCCTCAGAACTCAGCCGGTGGTGCTGAATTGGCCAATAAGGTTAGTCGAGATTAGAAATTAAACATCAAGTAGCGAACAAAAAGCACCTGATTTTTTCCTGCTACGTACTACTTATTTCCTGGTCATCGCGCACCTCACCGCTTTTCCGGCTTCCGCGGTACATTTGGTATTGTACGTATCTGCATTCGAGCGGGCCGTTGTAAAGCGTGATTTTGCGGGAGGTGCGCAGTCCGACAGATTTCAGCGCGCCAAAGTCGCTGGTAATAAGCCAGGCAGTATAGCCGGCAAATTTGTTTTTGAGTACGTCGCCGATCATGCGGTAGAAGTCGTTGAGGTCGGTTTTTTGGATACGTTCGCCGTAAGGCGGATTGGTAATAATCATGCCGGGCTTGTCGGTAGGCGGGGAGCTATCTTCGAAGGCCACTTGTTTGAGGATAATGATTTTGTCGAAGCCGGTGGTCAGAAGCACTTCGTCGGCTTGCGCCAGCACCCGCTGGTTTACGTCGGCGCCATACAGGCGGCATTGTGCAGGAGCAATGCGGGCATTTTCGGTTTCAACAATTTGATTCCAAAGTTCGGGCTGGTAATCGCGCCACGACATAAAACCGAATTTCTTACGGAAATATCCCGAAGGCATTTTTTGTGCTATCAAAGCTGCTTCGCACAGAATAGTTCCGGTGCCGCACATAGGGTCGAGCAGATCGGTGGTGGCGTCCCAGCCGGAGAGCAACACCATGCCTGCCGCCAGCACTTCATTGATGGGCGCCAGCCCCTGTCCGCGCCGGTAGCCACGCTTGTGCAGCGAGTCGCCGGAGCTGTCGAGCAGCACCATGCCCTGGCTTGCGCTGATGTGGATATGGATGCGCACGTCAGGATCGATTGTGTCCACGTTGGGGCGCGTGCCCAATATTTCGCGAAACTTGTCCACCACAGCATCTTTGGCTTTGAGCGATACATATTGCGCGTGGGTCATTTGGCTGCGGTTCACATTGGCGTTTATGGCAAAGGTGCTGTCCACCGGAAAAATATCAGGCCAGTCGAGTTTGTTGATTTCGCGGTAGAGGTCGTTTTCGTCGTTTACCACAAACCCGTGGATGATTTGTAGCACACGCAGCGCCGTGCGGCAGGTATAATTGATGCGATACATCGTGGCGGTGTCGGCCTGGCAACGTACCGCACGCACCAAAAGTTGCACCTCGTGTCCACCGGCAGCGGTCACTTCGTCGGCCAGAAGCTGCTCCAGGCCGGCATGGGTTTTTATGATCAGTGAGAAATCGTTTTTATCAATCAAAATTTGATGGGAGTTATTGGTTTAGTTTTTTTTGTGATTGTTTACGCCGGCTACTGACGGTTGCTTTTTATTTATTCGTAATGTCTGCTTGTTGATCCTTGTTTTTAAAACCAAAAAACTTTTTGATAGTGTCGATGCGCTTTTCCAGCGAACCACCTTCAGGCCGCGCCAGCAGAAAAGCGATGGGTTTGGTTGACTCAAAGTTTTCGAAAACAATTTTAAGACTTGCAATAAACGGTATCACCAGCAACATACCTGCAACGCCCCACACCATGCTGCCGGCAATAAGTCCGAGGATGGTGATGAATGGATTGAGCCGCACATAACCTCCGGTAATGTTGGGCGTAAGGATGTTGTTTTCGGTAAACTGAACCACTGCAAAAAATGCCAGAACCCAAAGCGCAAGGTTGGCAGAGTCGCCGGTGAGCAGTGCAAACATAAACGGAAAGAAGGCGCCGATCCATGTGCCGAAATACGGAATGAAATTGAAAAATGCCGAGATGACACCAAACAGAATGGCATATTGTAACCCGATGATCCAAAGCCCCAATGAATTGATTACCGAAAGAATCATCACCACTATGAAAGCTCCTCCCAGGTAGCGTTGCGAAACAAAAGAAATCTCTGTAAGAATTTTGTCGGCGCGTTTTTTTTCTGTTGCGGGTACAATACGTCGTACAAATTCGTTGAACCGCTCGCGATAATAAAGCAGAAAAAAAACATACACCGGCATAATGAATAACTTGAAGAACGTTCCGGTAGTAGCATCGAGCACCTTGTTGAGCATCACGCTACTGGTGGTAAATAAGTTGTCGATCTGGGTGCTGATCAATTGTTTTTGTTTGGCGGTTTTTATACCAAAATTATCTTCAATAAAATGGGATACCTCGCTGATATTGCTTAGCGCTTTGTCTTTAAGGGCAGGGAAATCGGCTACGAGTTTTGATATTTCGGCACCAAAAAATATGGATAGCCCTGCAAAGACGGCAATCATAACGATGATGGTAATAAAAATAGAAAGGCCTTTGGGAATGCCCAGCTTGCAAATCCAGTGGCAGACCGGAAAAATAAGTGAGCTGATCAACAACCCGAAAACCAGCGTTACCAGGAAGTCTTTGGCAATGATCACCACAAAAGTAAAAGCGATGAGAAAGATCAGAAAATAGGTGATCCGAATGAGAAAAATTGGTCTGCCCGTCATGAGTTATATTTTTTTAGTTGATAAAGATTTAGAAGGTTTTAAAAAGGAGCGGCCGTAAATTTATAACTATAACAAGCAATGGCTAATTTTGCCAACAAATTTTAACGAATGACAATACAGCAAGCCCAGCAAACTGTGGATGCGTGGATCACTACCACGGGCGTCCGCTATTTCAGCGAATTAACCAATATGGCTATCCTCACCGAAGAGGTGGGTGAGGTGGCGCGCATTATGGCACGCCGCTACGGCGACCAAAGTGAAAAGCCTGCCGACACGCAGCACGATCTGGCCGATGAGCTGGCCGACGTGTTGTGGGTGGTGCTTTGTTTGGCCAACCAAACCGGCATCGACCTCACCGAAGCTTTCGCAAAAAACCTGCAGAAGAAAAACCTCCGCGACGCCGTTCGACACCGGAATAATCCTAAACTGAAAGGGTAGGAAGTTGGTAATCTAAGTAGTGTCTGTCTGCAAAATTAGGTTTATTGAGGAAATCCATAGCCCAGGCATTTATGCCCGAGATTGAAATGAAGGGTTGTCAACAACCCGCCCCTCGCTGGGATTGCTGAAGGCAATCCCGACGAGGGGCGGGGGAGACGAATGACAAATCAATTATTCTTTATGGTCAGGCACTAAGTAGCAGCCACAGTTTTCAACTGGCAGCCAATGACCGGCAGGCGCAGTGAGCCAATTATTAAAACAGTATCTTTGACAAGACAATAAATAATGTATGGATAGCCAGGACAAAAAAATAAAATTGCTTATCGTTGATGATCATCAGATTGTGCGCGATGGCATAGTGGCGCTGCTGCAAAGCGACGAACATTTTCAGATAGCAGGTGTAGCTTTCAATGGAAAAATGGCGCTCGAAATGGCCGGTAAGTTACATCCTGATATCGTAATCATGGATGTGAGTATGCCAGTGATGGATGGAATTGCCAGCACACGATTTATCCGCCAGCAATACCCCGAAATTAAAGTGCTGGCGCTAACGATGACCAATGAGTTGGAACACATCAAAAACATGATTGATGCGGGCGCCGGTGGTTATTTGTTGAAGAACTCTGGAAAAGACGAATTAATTATGGCCATCAACGAAGTGCTGGCCGGACGAGAATACTTTAGCGGCGAGGTGAAAGACGCCATCGTTCGTGAGATGATGAAGAAAAAATCTACCAACGATCGGCTGGCCGGCGAACCCATACCGCTAACGCATCGCGAAAAAGACGTGCTTCAGCTCATCGTCAAAGAATTTACCAACCACGAAATAGCCGAAAAACTTTTCATAAGTGTACGCACTGTGGATGCCCATCGCCGCAACCTGCTCGAAAAAACAGGCGCCCGCAATACCGCCGGCCTGGTTAAGTACGCCATCGAAAATTCCGTGTGTCCAAATTGTTGATAGGCCTTTCAACCTATCGAAAAGTAGGCCTTTTGCCTCATGTATTTGGGCTTCCCTGCCTGTTACTTTTGCATGATAATTACGAGACGATGAATGCCCTGATAATTGGTAAGAGCTCTGTTGTTAAGCGCGCTATTGGCGGCTTGCTTGAAAATGAATTCGATTTTAATATCGACTACATCAACATTAGCAAGCCACAGCTCAATAATTATGAACACCAGTTGCAAAACGCCCAGTTTATCATCCTCGATCTCACTACTTTAGACGACCAGGGTCGTTTATTCATTAAGCAAATCAACTTGTTGGCGCCCGGAGCTCGCATCATCGCAATGCATTACTATACACAGAAAAAGCTGGTGGATGCCTATATCTATGCGGGTGCAAAAGGCTATTTGCTCATCGATACCAACCGCGCCGAATTGGTCAGAGCCATTGGGCATTTGTTGGACGGCGAGGTCTATATCGATCCGGGTGTAAGTTGATGACGTTAAGTGATTTTAGCACGGATAGGCATAAATACCTATTTTATAAAATAAGCTTTTTACGGGAGTTTCATAATACAGGTAAACACTTCTTTTGTAAATGTTTTAGAAAGGGATCGGGCTGATAGGATAGAGCAGATTATGAAAGGATGATTTACAAACCCGAAAGCTAAAAAACAATAGTTCTTTACCGAGCGAAACATCTTTAAACACTGATAAAGCACTCGAATTTCTTGACATACAAAATCATAAAAGAATCTGCGATGATTCCCAACTTGATTCTGCTTAAGGTAAAAATTGAACAATCTACCGGCTGGGATTTATTGCACATTTCGATAAGATGATTAACTAAACTGCACACACTACACACTGTAACTACTTTTACTACATCATCGCAGTTCTTTTTTGATTTATTTCAATCGTTCAACGGAGTTCGTTTTAGTTCTTTGATTTTTGATTTTGAATTTTTTTCATGAGGTTTTCATAATGACTGGGTTTTTAGGTTAATAAATGCCGGAGTGAGTCTGTTGTCGAAGAAAAGTGATTTTTTAAACTGACTTGTAATTTTTTCCAAACTTGTAATTCTCCTTACAGACACACGCGAAAGCAATTCTTTTTTAACGAAGACTTTTTATCAAAGGGGGCGATAAGGATTTTCGGTATTTATATAGGCTGTCAATTAATTTTGACAGCCTTTTTTTATTGATTTTTGCACCAAAATTTTTATTCATTAAAACAAAAAAAACATGCGCACATTCGTATCGATGGCTCTGGTGAGCTTAATGCTTTTGGTGTTGCCGGGTGCCTATGCCCAGCCCGACGCCGACAAACCAGCAGGTTACACATTTACTGATCAGATCAGGCTCAAAACCACGCCGGTAAAAAACCAATACCGATCGGGCACCTGCTGGAGCTATGGCGGGTTGTCGTTTCTGGAGTCTGAGTTGCTCAACAGTGGCAAAGGCGAATACGATCTTTCAGAGGCCTTTGTGCTGCGCAATGCCTACGCACACAAAGCCGATCAATACGTTCGGTGGCAGGGCAACATCAATTTTGGCGGCGGGGGCGCTTTTCACGATGTACTGGAGGTGATGGCAAACGATGGCATGATGCCCGAAGAGGCTTATTCGGGACTGGTGACCGGCGACGAACATTTTGTGCATGGCGAGATGGACAATACTTTTGCCGCCTATGTAAAAGCAGTTGTCGAAAACAAAAACGGACGGCTTTCGCCTGTCTGGAAAAAAGGTTTCGATGGATTGCTCGATGCTTATCTTGGCAAAGTACCTGAAAATTTCACTTACAACGGACGCAGCTTCACGCCCAAATCTTTTGCCGAATCGCTCGGCCTCAATCCCAATGACTACGTGGAATTTGGCTCATACACACACCATCCCTTTTACGAAAAGTTTATCCTTGAAGTCCCCGATAACTGGATGCTGCATGCCATGTACAATGTGCCGCTTGACGAGATGATGGAAATCATCGATCGTTCGTTGGCGCAGGGACACACCGTTGCCTGGGGCGCCGACGTTAGCGAAAAAGGCTTCTCGTGGAGCAATGGCCTGGCAATAGTGCCCGATGAAGGCAAAGCCGACCTCTCCGGCACCGAAAAAGAAAAATGGGAAAAACTTACTGCCGCCGAGAAAAAGAAAATGATCTATAGCTTCGACGAACCGGCAAAAGAAAAAAACGTTACACAGGAGATGCGCCAGCAGGCCTTCGACGACTACTCCACCACCGACGACCACGGCATGGAAATAGTGGGCACCGCCACCGACCAAAACGGCAACAAATACTACATTGTGAAAAATTCCTGGGGGGCCGAAGGTCATATCTTTAACGGATATTTCTACGCTTCCGAATCTTTTGTCCGTTTCAAAACCATCGACATCATGGTCAACAAATCGGTGATACCCCAGCCCATTCGTAAAAAGTTGGGATTTTAAAAATTGATAACATTTCGTGATGAAATAATAAGGTGCAGTGCCCGTTAGTAGGGGCATCTGCACGGCGACGCTTTGCCACAGTTTCAGCCATCATCGGCAAAGCCCGCCAGGCGTTATCAGTTCTTTTTTTTAAAGACATTTATTAAATCTAAAACACAAAACCGGATTACTATGAAAAGGATTATCGGATCAACTATCACCTCACGGCTGCTGGTGTTGCTGCTGGCCGTTGCTGTTGCGGGCGGTTTTTCGAGCTGTAAAAGCCAGAAGAAAATTGCCGCACAAAAAGCTGCCGCCGAGCGCGCCGCCAAAATTGAGCAGGCCAAGCAAGACCTGCTATTGATTATCAACGACCAGGGCAATATGACCATCGGCGAAAAAGAAGACAAAGTAGCCGAAATAGTGGCCATGGACCTTCAGGACGGCGAAGTGGATGCGCTGATAGAGCGTGCACAACAAGCCATCGACCGGCAGAAAGCCGAACTAAAGCGTCAGGAGGAAGAGCGCCTCAGAAAAGAGCGTGAAGCCCAGCAGCAGGAAGAGCAGAAATTTGACAAACTTGAAGACATCTTCGACCGCGTGGCTGGCAACAAATCGTTGGAGATGAGCAACCGTAACATCGAAGACGCGTTGCGTTATTTCTCATCGCCCGACGTGCCCGTGCTCATCATCGTGTATATGGACGAGGAGATCACCGACTACGACAAGCCTACCACCATACGCAAATACCTGGAATATCTGAAGGATCAGGGCAAAAACCCCAACGACATCCACAACGTGAAGTATGATGCTAATGGTAAAATAACTGAGTTGGAACTTATCAAAAAGTAATAGATCATGAAAACATTCAAAAATATTATTCTCGTAGCGATGATGGTGGCGCTGAGCGCGAACACCTTCGCGCAGGACAACGTAAGTCCCGAACGTAAACACGCCATCGACAGCCTGGCACTCGAAAAAGTGCGCGACCTGAGCAAATACATCAGCATCATTGGCGACAAAAAAACACCCTGGTCGGAAGCCAACCGGGTAATCGATCGCACCCTGGAGCTATTTATCGAAGGAGCACAAATGGGCGTTTCCTCCCTGGCTACTCCCGAAGTGGAATACTACGGCATCCGCACCTATCTGGAGCGACTGATGGCTTTGAATTATGACAAAGTAAAAATCGAGTGGTTCAACATCGAATACATCAGCGACCTGGAACGCCAGCCCGACGGACGCTACGTGGGCGTTATCACCATCTACCAGCGCTTTGAGGGCAGCATGGGCGATAAGATGAAATACGTGGACACCACCAAAAAAGACATCACCGTGTATGTGGAGCGCAAACAGACACAAATCGGTGGCCGCCTCATCGGCTTCTGGGATGTGCTGCTTGGCGACGTGCGCGTAGCTGAAACAATGCCTTAATTTTTTTATTAATAACAAAACGATCCGCCGCTGGCGGGAGGCTTTCCTTCCGGCGGCGGATTTTTTTAACAAGGCCGGCCTGCCGCAACTATTCTATTTAATCATTACTGTCGGGCTAAAAAATGATGGATTCTTCCCCGAAAAAACGGGGCAGGCTGCTAAGCTCAGAATGACAAGGGTTTTCGAGTTTTTGTGGGGGTGAGAGGTGGGTGGCGGTGAAGCCGCCACCCACCTCTCACCCCGGGCTCCTAAGCAACTGTCATTTTGATCCGCCAGAAGGTAAGTCCAAGATGAGTACGATAAATGTTGTCAGAAACAAACTTCTATCAAGAGTTTTTGCAGTGGTCAATCGGGGAACACCTTACGTAAATT
>SABY01000277.1 GCA_009928785.1 Clostridia bacterium
CGAGGAAATAGAAGCCGGCACCTTTAATTATACTGTCGAACTTGATGGCTACATCACAGCCGAAGGCCAGGTAACTGTTGTTGATCAGGATGTGGAGGTAACCGTGGTGTTGATAACAGGTCAGTATGTGGATCTTCCCGAAGGCTGGTCGTTGATTTCATCCTATATGGTTCCTGATGACGCGTCGTTTGAGCATATTTTTGCCGACCAGTTGGAAGATGGAACCATAAACATCCTCATCGGGGGAGCGGGAATTTTCTGGCCGGGCTTTAATATTAATACCCTGGGCGCCTGGGATAATCATCAGGGCTACAAGCTAAAAATGAACGACTTCGACAGAGTTGGAATTGCCGGAACCATGGTTGAAAACAAAACAGTACATCTGCCCAAAGGCACCAGCTTTTTACCGGTACTTTCGGATGTTCCGGTTTTTGCCGGTGAACTGTTTATTCCGTTGGCTGAAAAATTGAATTTCGCTTTTGATCTTTTGGATGGGTTGATTTACTGGCCCCAGGGAGAAATTTATAGTCTGGAGTTTTTGCTTCCCGGCAGGGCTTACCTGATTGGATTGTCTGATGAAGGAAGTGTTTATTATGATGATAATTTTGCAAAAAAAATCGTCAAAAGTGAATCAGCTTATCCGTCAGGGTTTCCTCAATTCGTAAAAACCGGGTCTCCCCATCTTGTATCCATTGCTCATCAGGCTATGGAAAATATACTTGAAGCCGGAGATTTGATTGTCGCCTTCAACGGCCAGGATCAATGCGTTGGTGCGGTAGCTTATGCCGGCGAATCCAATAATCTGGGACTGGTAGTTTTTGGTGATGACCAAACCACTAACCTAAAAGACGGATTGAATGACGGCGAAGAAATCAGGATACGGGGCATAAAATCGGCTTCGCATGAATTTATCGATCTCGATGCTACCTGGAACACCTCAATGCCAAACCATAAATACTTTAGTGAGAACGGGCTTTCGGCCATTTCAGAATTAAAGGCTTCGGCACTTAGTGTCAGCGATTCTAAAGTAGTAACCGTTGATGTTTATCCAAATCCTGCCAAAGAGTTGATCAGCTTTAGGATGCACAATGCTGACAATGCAATTGTGGAAATTTATGACAATATGGGCAGGATGATGCTGAAAAGCGAAATTAACAAGGATAAAAACACTTGCAATGTTTCAAATTTAAGCACCGGAGTTTATGTTGTAAAAATCCATACACAACAAAATAATCTGCTTACCACCAAATTAATTATCGAATAGGGCTTCATAAACGGTACCCGGAAGAAACTGCTGAAGCCTTTTTATAAAGCAGTTTCTTCCATTTTTTAAAAAATAAAATTGAAATGTCTGTGACTACGGATAACCATGTGCTTTCTCAACTTCACATATACATTTTACTCATGATTCACTTTTAAACCACTTAATAATATGAAGTCATTTCTAAAATTATTTCCACTCGTTGCGCTATTGTTTTTGATGAATGCAAGCCCTTTGTTTGCACAAAAAATTATCATTAACGGGATTAACGATGAACTTGAAGACGTCAAACCAACACCAAAAGCCAACCACTTAACTAAAGAAAGAATCAGGGATTTTGAATGTGGGGATATTTTTGTTGATCCCCGCGATGGAAAATCCTATTCAACGGTTCAAATCGGCGAACAATGTTGGATGGGCAAAAACCTGAATTTTGGTCAGATGATTGAGAATGCCACCAACATGACCAACAACAGCATCGCAGAGAAGTATTGTTATGATAACAACCCGGCCAACTGCGACACTTATGGAGCTTTGTACAAGTGGGGCGAGGCAATGCAATATACCACCACCGAAGGAATAGAGGGGTTGTGCCCCGATGGCTGGCAC
>SABY01000278.1 GCA_009928785.1 Clostridia bacterium
TTACTACAAATCCAATAAAATATTGGAAGGGCATAAATGCCCTGCAAGAGAGAGTTCGCTTTATTTACCCGGCCATAAATGGCCGGGCTATGGAATATGCCTCAGCTTATCGGATAACTTTTCCGGGAGAGGACAAGCGCAACGACGAGAGCCACAATCCAACGAAAGTGAGCAGCCCGTTGATGATCAGCAATTCAAAACCAAATTTGTAACCCCATAATATTTCTACAGAAAACCTGCTTAGCAGATAGCATAGTAGCGGCGAAAGGATGGCAATAAAAGGTACCCAGCGATCAGCCACTGGCCGGCGCGTAAAAAGCCCATAAGTGAACAGCCCCAGCAGCGGCCCATAGGTATAGCCGGCCACGGTAAAAAGTTCGGCGATCACTGCTTCATTGTTGATGCCTTTAAAAGCAATAATTACCAAAATGAGTAATGTGGCAACGCTAAAATGCACGCTGTAGCGGATGCGCTTCCGCTGCTGCTCGTTAAGTTTGCTGTTGCGGCTGATACCCAAAATATCCACAGAGAAAGAAGTGGTGAGTGCCGTCAAAGCACTGTCGGCGCTGGAATAAGCGGCTGCGATGAGGCCGATGATAAAAACGATGCCTGCCACCACGCCCAAATGATTAAGCGCAATTTCGGGAAAAAGGGTGTCGGAGGTGCCTGGCATTACAATACCCATCTGATTGGCGTACATCGCCAACGCAGCGCCAAGCATCAGGAACAGCAGATTTACCGGCACCAAAATCCAACTCAGGGTAATGATGTTTTTCTGTGCGTCGCGTAGATTGCTGCAGCTTAGGTTTTTCTGCATCATATCCTGATCAAGTCCCGTCATCACAATAGCGATAAAGGCACCTGAAACCAACTGCTTGAGATAAAAACGTTTGTCCTGCCAGTCGCTGAAAATCATTTGCGAGTAATCGCTCTCGAAGATATTGTTGACCAGCCCGCTTAGGGTTAGCCCCAAATGATCGCGTACAATATAAAAGGTGATGCCAACGCTGGCAAGCAAAAAGGTAGTCTGGAGCGTGTCGGTCCAAACAATGGTTTTGATGCCGCCTTTGAAAGTGTAAAGATTGATCAGCAACATGAACAACACTACGGTAAACCAAAACGGAATGCCAAAGCTGTCGAAGACAAAGATTTGCAAGATGTTAATGACCAAAAACATGCGGAAAGAGGCACCGATAACGCGTGAGAGCAGAAAATAAAAAGCGCCCGTTTTGTACGACCAATAGCCGAAACGGTCGAGCAGATAAGTGTAAATGGAGGTGAGCTGCAGGCGGTAATAAAGCGGCAGCAGGATTTTGGCAATGGCGAAATATCCAAAGAGGTAGCCAATCACTACCATCATATACGAAAACTTGCTGTCGGAAACCCAGCCGGGGATGGAGATAAAAGTAACCCCCGAAAGTGATGCCCCGATCATACCATAGGCCACCACAAACCACGGCGACTTGCGGTTGCCCAGAAAGTACGATTCGTTGTCGGAATGGCGTGAAGTAATGTACCCAACAATGAAAAGCAGCAATGTGTAGGCAAGAAAACAGATAAATATTAGCGAAGCTGACATAGTAGAAGTTGAGAGATTGGTAGATTAGTTTTTGATATTAATAAAATGATGACAAAACCTTGTCATATTTTTTTGGGCTAAAGCCCACTGAAATGTTTTCGCCTTTTGTTTGCCCCCGGCCTAAAGGCCGGGGTTAGTGATCAGAGAGCTACACTTTTTATATCAGAGTCATTGGAATTTGCTATTTGAAATTTGCTATTTGGAATTTGCTATTTGGAATTTGCTATTTGGAATTTGCTATTTGGAATTTGCTATTTGGAATTTGCTATTTGGAATTTGCTATTTGGA
>SABY01000140.1 GCA_009928785.1 Clostridia bacterium
GCTGTGGACTGAGAACTGTGGACTGATGGCTGTGGACTGAGAACTGTGAACTGATGGCTGTGGACTGCCGGCTGTGGACTGCCGGCTGTGGACTGCCGGCTGTGGACTGCCGGCTGTGGACTGAGAACTGAGAACTGATGGCTGTGGACTGAGAACTGTGGACTGATGGCTGTGGACTGAGAACTGATGGCTGTGGACTGAGAACTGAGAACTGATGGCTGTGGACTGAGAACTGTGAACTGATGGCTGTGGACTGCCGGCTGTGGACTGCCGGCTGCCACCTTAGGACTGTTCAAGGAAGCGCTGGCAACGGAAGCGGTTTTTTCAGCATGATACGATAAGCCACCGTAAAGCGCGCATAGCCATGCTGTATCAGCAATTGGTTTTCGTCGCCCGACGGACGGTTTACCTGATTGAAGCTGGCCACGGTAAGGCCTGCAAACCACTTTTCACCATTATAACCTGTAGCCATTTTGATTGTACTGCTGGCATTAGCACTCAAGCTCCCCCGGCTGTCGGAGCCATCGGTGGTAAAGATGCGGGTGAAGTTGTAGCTCAAACCCAGATCGAGCGAAGCGGAAATAAAAAAATGATGCAAGGCCACCAGAGTATGGGCATAGCCAAAACGCGCACTGGTAGTGAAGCCTTTCAGGTCGTCATATTTGCGTGAGCCAAAAGCATCGGCGTAAATCAGATTATCGGGTACAAAAGCTGAATCGCCTTGCGCACGTTGATAGCTTACGGTGCTACCCAAAATTATGGAACCGGCGCTGCGGCGCTGCACCTCGGTTTGCGAAAAGGAGGCGATGTACGAAAAACGCTGTGGATTGAAAACGTGTGTGTAGTTGATGCCGGTGGAAAACAGGCGTATATCCGGGCGCAACTGATAAGTTTCCGGGTCGTCCCATCCCACAATCATTGCAGCGCTGTTTTCGAGATAAAAGCCCTGATACTTTTGCAGATAAAGGTCAAATACTCCTTTGCGCAGCATCATAGTGGTTTGTAAATCGAGGTAGTTGGTCTCGCCATAGTGCTGGTTGCTTTCGCGGTTTACGATTTTATAATCAATCGAAAAACCAATCCATTTATAATTGATACCCACACCAATGGTTTGGTTGCCGTTAGGTTCATAATTGAGCGCATAATCGCCGGAGGCATCTTCTATGTCGAGGTAAATGAACTTGTTGTTGAGAAAAACTTTTAGGGTAATTGCCTCGGGAAAAGTTGTGATATAAGAACTATCCACCTCCGAACCGAAAGCCCGCAGCGGATTTTGCGCTTGTGTTGGCGTGCCGCACAGTTGCAAAACAATCAAACTACTTAATAGCAAAATTTGCCGTAAGGCCATCTGAGTTTTTTTTTGGTTTGATTAAGTTCGGAATTAAACCACGCAAAGAAACCTCATTTTATTCTGGTTAGTGCAGAATATTTTTACTTGTTCCGTTTTTAGAAATTTAACCAATCATTAATTTCTTAAATTTGCAGCCGCTTTCAAGGCCCCATAGTTCAACGGATAGAATGTCAGATTCCGGTTCTGATGATCTGGGTTCGAATCCCGGTGGGGTCACCCGGCAGCCTGATTTTGATTCAAAGTCAGGCTTTTTTATTGATGTCTGCCGGTGTGCAGACACTTTGGTGAATCGTGAAAAATCCAATGAACGTTAGCAATCCAACATATCAACAAACAGTTCTCGATAGCCGATGGCTACAGGCCAGCGTAGTGGGCAGCCTGTGGGCTTCGACGGAGATTATCCTGGGTAGTTTTTTGCATAATCTTCAAATGCCATTTGCCGGAACGCTGCTGGCCATGTTGGGCGTGATGCTGCTCACCGCCTTTCATCAACGCTGGCGCGTGAAGGGGCTTTTTTGGCGCGCGGGGATTATCTGCGCGCTTATGAAATCCATCTCCCCCAGCGCCATTTTACTGGGGCCTATGACCGGCATTCTGGCTGAGGCGCTGCTGCTCGAACTGGTGGTTCGCATTGCTGGCGCCAATTTGGTTGGCTACCTGTTGGCGGGTGCCGTAGCCCTTAGTAGTGCCATCGTTCACAAAATCATAACCCTCCTTATCATGTATGGGTTCGATATTGTAAATGTGATTTCCAATCTTTACGCCTTTGCCGCCGACCAACTCGGATTTACTGCAATTTCCCCCCGGCTGGCGCTTCTGCTGCTGTTTGCCCTTTACGCCCTGCTGGGTATGGCTGCTGCTGCGGCAGGCTATTTTGTCGGTAAAAAAAACAGCCGATTATCTGTTTCCAACAAAATCCAAATCCCTGACGCTGATACTGGCAGCGATATGTTTTCATTGGCACAAAACCAGCATTTTTCGGTGCCTTTGTTGTTTTACCATCTTTTTGCCATTGCTGGCAGTCTGGTCATTATGCACTATTATTCGGTGTTGGTGGGCGCTTTTTTTGTTGCCACTTACGTGGGATATTGCATCATTCATTACCGGCGGTCGATGCGGCACCTGAAGCGCCCGTGGTTTTGGGTGCAGGCATTGGTACTCACTTTTTTGGCGGTGGTATTTTATAATGGTATCGACAGCGGGCATCTTTTTAGCCGCAAGGGTTTGGTGGCCGGATTAACGATGAATCTGCGTGCTGTGCTGATCGTAGTTGGTTTTTCGGCTATCAGTGTAGAACTGCGCAACCCGGTGGTAAAAGCCGTGCTTGTGCGGCGTGGATTGGCACAACTGTATCTTTCGTTGGGATTGGCTTTTTCGGCGCTGCCGGTGCTCATGCAGCAGTTCGACCGGCCAGTGGCATTGCTGCGGCATCCGCTGCGAAGCATTATGCAGTCGCTCAGCCAGGCCGAAGCCTTTTTGGCACATTTTACCGCGCGTGCTGCCAAACCAAAAGTAGTGATAATTACCGGCGAAAAACATAGCGGCAAAACAACCTTTGCCCTCAACCTGATAAAAGCGCTCAACGAAAAACAGATTGCTCTGGGCGGATTTGTGGCTCCCGGCACGTTTGTCGAAAACCGCCGCACATCGTTTCAATTGTACGCACTGGCCACGGGTGAAAAATATCCGCTGTGTAGCATTCATCCCGGCAACGGCATCCGCATCGGCCCTTTTTGGTTCATCCAGGAAACCCTGGATCGGGGCAACCAGTTGCTCGATCCTACTCAGTATGCCGAAGGCACCATTGTTTTTATTGATGAAGTGGGGCCGCTCGAGCTGAAGGGAGATGGTTGGGCAGTGGCCATTGATAAACTCATGCAACATCCGCGCCTCACCCTGGTGATGGTGGTGCGCCGTAGCATGGTGGAGCCGGTGGTCAACTGTTGGCAAGTTATCAATGCAAAAGTATTCGACATCGAAATGCCCGGGCAGGCCAGCGAAGCAAGGAAATATTTTGTGGGAAGATGACGAAGAGAAAGGAATGTTATAGCAGGCTGCTCTTATGGAATCTATCACCATTTGGATTGGAACTACGGGTTTCTTTTAAAAAAAATCGTAATTATTTGGCTGTAATATCGCAACCAGCACTTTTTGTATCTATTTTTGAGCCTGATAAAAAACATGCCATAGTATGAAACAGAAAAAACAAAAGCCATTAAGCGACGAATCGCAAATCCACAAAGTTGCCGGTGTTGTCGATCATAAAGCAAAAGCCATTGCCAAAAAGGTAAAAAGGGAGGTGGGCAAAAAAGAAAGCAACATCCCTTCAGGTGATTTTGCAGCAACAGTGTCGCTGATTTCTGAAAAATCTCCGGCCTTCGTCACTGCTGAGCAGTTGATGCCGCCAGCAACGCTGATAAACCATGAGCCGCCCTCGCCAGCCAGTGCGGTACCGCAGCCGGTATCTGATACCGAAATGCCACCCGACATTGCTTCGGCAGGGAATACACACCCGGCCAACGCTGGTTCCGACGACGCATTGTCTGGTGCTATTGTATCGCACGATGAAAGCCACCAACACATTACCAATATTTCTGCCCATGGCTCTTCGGTAGCTGCTCCCGATGATACTGCTACTCCCGTTGGCGCTTCCGAATCGACACCTGAATCAGAGAAAAACCAAACCAATCAGCAAAAAGACAGTGATGCGAAAAGCGACACAAATCCACTGCTGACACTTTCCGAGGAGGATTTAGAAAATACGCTTCTCACCGAGGTAGCCTGGGAAGTGTGCAATCAGGTGGGCGGAATCTATACGGTGATCCAATCAAAAGTACCCGCAACAAAACTAAAATGGGGCAACAATTACCTTTTGCTTGGACCCTATTTCTCCGATCAGGCTTCGGCCATTTTCCAACCCGATAAATCGCTATACGAAGACGATGATTCTGACGACCAGGAGGAGGCAGCCCCTGACCCGATAAAGGAGGTGGTAAAAAATATGAACAGCATGGGCTTTAAGGTGCATTATGGTACCTGGCTCATCGATGGCCGTCCGCGCACGGTGCTCTTCGATCCGGAGGCACTGCTGCCGCGTGTACATGAGTACAAATATCTAATGTGGGAACATCATGGTATTACGCTGCCCGCCAGCGACAAACTCATCGATCAGGTGGTGGCTTTTGGGTTTCAGGTGTATGAGTTTTTGCGCCAATTGGCCGGCCACGAATACAACGATAAAAAAATGTTGGCGCATTTTCATGAATGGATGGCCGGCGTGCCCATTCCGGAATTGCGACGCCATCATATCAATGTCAAGACGGTGTTTACCACACACGCTACCATGCTTGGGCGTTACCTGGCCATGAACGACGAACAGTTTTACGATCATTTGCCATTTTATAATTGGCAACAGGAAGCCAGTCATTTCAACATTCTGCCCATCGTCAATATCGAACGGGCGGCCTCGCATGGCGCACACATTTTTTCCACAGTCAGCGATATTACAGCCTATGAGTGTCAGTATTTGATTGGACGCAAACCTGAGGCGGTGCTGCCCAACGGCCTCAACATATTGCGTTTTGAAGCCCTGCATGCTTTCCAGAATTTGCACAAGCAATATAAGGCCAAGATCCATGAGTTTGTAATGGGGCATTTCTTTCACAACTACTCCTTCGACCTCGACAAAACATTCTATTTTTTCACTTCGGGGCGCTTCGAGTATTACAACAAAGGCTTCGACCTGACCCTGGAGGCGCTGGCACGGCTCAACTGGAAGATGAAATCGCAGGGCATCGACAAAACGGTGGTAATGTTTTTTGTGACGAAAAATCCTTACCATTCCATGAATTCCAACGTGCTCGAGTCGCGGGCACGGCTGGAAGAGATCAACCGCAACTGTACCGATATTCAGGAAGCGCTGGCCGAAAAGCTCTTCAACGAAATGGTGTCGCGCCACGACCTGGATGAGTTGCCCAACTTCAACGATCTGGTGGACGACTATCTGTCACTCCGGCTTCGGCGCAACATCAAAACCTGGCGCAACAACCGCATGCCTTCCATCGTCACCCACAATCTTGTGGACGAGGCAAAAGATCCTATTATGAACTTCCTGAAGATGGCGCACCTGCTCAACTACCGCGAGGATCGTGTGAAGGTGGTGTATCATCCCGATTTTATCTCCACAGCCAATCCGCTGTTCCGCATGGAGTATTATCAATTTGTAAGAGGCTGCCACATGGGAATTTTCCCAAGCTATTACGAACCGTGGGGCTACACACCACTGGAGTGCGCCGCCAGCGGTGTGCCCAGCATTTCCACCGACCTGGCCGGTTTTGGCTCTTACGTGCTCAACCATGTGCCCAACCACGACGAGAAAGGGCTTTACATAGTTCCGCGCAGGCACCGCTCCGACAACGACGTGGCCGAAGACCTGGCTAACGTTATGCTGAGCATCGTGAAACTCGAACGCCGCGAGCGAATCGCCTTGCGCAACCGCGTGGAAGAAAATTCGGCCATGTTTGGCTGGCGCCAACTGCGCAAATATTACGACGACGCCTACGCCCGCGTGCTTGCTTTTCAGGATTAGTGATAAGAAAAGGATAACTGAAAATAAAAGTTTTGTTTTAAAATAAAAAATTAGATTTGCAGCCTGTAAATAATCAAATGATGATTAAAATGTCAAATAGTTGGTGGTGGTGTAAATTTATTCGATCGGATGAATAAGTCTGCGCTACCATTGTACCTATACAAAAAGAGGCCGGAGATTATTCTCCGGCCTTTTTTTGTGCAGTTTTTTAAATAATATGATTCATTAAAAACAAGATAAAGATGAGTTTAAAAATGAAACTATCCCCTGAGCTAATGCCAGGTCACGATTTTGGCTGTAGCCTAAAGAACAAATTGTGGCGGCGGCGCCGCCAAGATGTGAAGATAAATCGGAGATTACCTTTTTAATATAAAAGCCAATAAAAATTTTGATAATTAAAACTTAAAAACGAAAACACAATGGACGTACGACCTTTAACAGAACTTTACACCGACATTCGCCCGGGTTATTATGGCGAATATGGCGGAGCCTATGTGCCGCCGGCCTTAAACGAGAACCTTGCGCGACTTGCCGAAGCGTTTTTCCGCTACAAAGACGACAAAGAATTTCAGGATGAATTTATTCATTACCTAAAAAAGTATGTGGGGCGACCTTCACCGCTTTATTTTGCCGCCAACTTGTCGCGTAAGGTGGGCAGCAGAATTTACCTCAAGCGCGAAGACCTGAACCATACGGGTGCGCACAAGATCAATAACACCATTGGTCAGGTGCTGCTGGCACGCCGCATGGGCGCCAAAGAAATAATTGCCGAAACGGGCGCCGGGCAACATGGCGTGGCTACTGCAACTGCCGCAGCTTTGTTTGGCATACCGTGCAAAGTATTTATGGGCGCTGTGGACATCGAGCGACAGTCGGCTAATGTGAGCCGCATGAAGCTACTCAACGCCGAGGTGATCCCGGCCACCTCCGGAACACAAACCCTTGCCGATGCAGTAAACGAAGCGCTTGGATATTTTATCGAACATCCCGACTCGTTTTATATGCTTGGCTCGCAGGTGGGGCCGCATCCCTATCCCAATTTGGTGGGATATTTCCAAAGTGTGATAGGTCAGGAGGCACGGAATCAAATTTTTGAAGCGGAGGGACGGTTGCCCGATAGCATCTTTGCCTGTGTGGGTGGCGGATCCAATGCCATCGGGCTTTTCCAGGGTTTTTTGCGCGACAATTCGGTACAAATCTTTGGCGCCGAAGGTGGCGGCGAAGGCGAGGTGCCGCGCACAGCAGCTACCTTGTCGAAAGGGAAAGCAGGTGTTTTCCAGGGCACCTACAGCTACTGCCTGATGAACGAAAAGGATGAGCCTTCCACTTCCTATTCTATCGCTGCGGGTCTCGACTATCCGGGCATTAGCCCACAGCATGCTTTCCTCAAAGATAGCCATCGCGCCACTTATTATCCCGTTAGCGACCAGGAGGCAGTGGATGCTTACATCACGCTTTCGCGGATGGAAGGCATCATCCCTGCCATCGAATCCGCGCATGCCATAGCGCTGGCCATGAAGCTGCTCAAAGATAAAAACCAGCTCGCCATTGTAAACCTTTCGGGCCGTGGCGACAAAGATGTGGAGCGCAAACTTGAGAATTTTATCTACAAGAAGTTTGTGTAAGTAAATGCCTGATGCTTTTGTACAGGCCGATCAAAGGTTTGTGAAAATGTTTGTGCCAAAAAAAAGCCACCTACAAAATAATTGTAGGTGGCTGATTTTGAAGCTCCCCCTGCTGGACTTGAACCAGCGACCCTCTGATTAACAGTCAGATGCTCTAACCAACTGAGCTAAGGAGGAATATTTTCAGAGCTTGTGCTTTTTGTAAAGCGGCTGCAAAATTAGATATTGTTTCCAAATTTGCAAGCCTTTGCCGAAATTTATTTCTTCTTTTTAGCAATTGTCAGATGGGATGCATGCTGATAAAGGCGCAAGGGTGTAAAGCAGAGACGCGATGGATCGTGCCATCACCACAAACCAACGTAGCCGTGAGAAATAATTTATAACGTCTCTGGGTAATCACACGCCCAACCGTGCCCAATTTCATTATCAGGATCGATTTCGATGCTATTCTTTTTGGTCGTCAAAAAACTTTTCTTTATCCCAATTTGCAGGGTTGTGCAACTGAAACTCTAGATTGCTGATTCTTAATATTTTAAAAATTGCCGCAATTTAAAATGTTAATTATTGCAATAATTTGTTTTCTTAATTATTTTATTTTTAATTTCGTACTTAAATTTTAAAATAAAATGACCAATAAAGTTTTACATATCTTGTCTTCTAAGAATGAAAAAAAGAAACAATTTTTTATCTGGGTAAGAATAAATTCATCTTATCGTACCGCTTACGATTACAGGATTTTGAAATTAATCGTCGGCGGGGTATGAAATCTATCAACAATTTTTGATAAAAAACTAAACACTTACCTTAATATTAATAATTATGAAAAAAATTGCATTGATGAAACAAACAACCTCATGCAAAAGAAATTAAAGCATGAGGTTTTTTCTTTTTAGATAACCTCTAATACTGAAACATTATGAACGCTATAACATCCTTTAGAATACTGTGCGGGATATTCTTTATTAACACAACCAATCTTTCTGCGCAGTTCCTGGCAGATTATCCAATAAAAGAAATTGAGCCGGCAAAACTTATTGCAACTTATTCTCTGCTGTATCAGGAGGATTCCCTCCCACCACATTTTACACGACAAGAGGATATGATTTTGATTCTGGGAAATTCCGTTAGCCTTTTCGTGAGCAGTGTTGGTTACAGCAACGAATTGCATTTAAGAGAAATCTAAAGTTTGGAGCAGTTTCAGCAATGGGTAAATACTGTGCCTCCATTGGCACGTATCAGCTATAGGATTTATAAAAACTTCCCCAACGGTCATGTGACTTTTACGCGCACCGTGAATACTATTCCCATGAAATATGAGGAGCCACTTGATCAGTTCGATTGGCAATTGTCGATAGATACAGCTACAATAGCGGGCTATCTCACGCAGAAAGCTACAACCAAATATGGAGGTCGTGAATGGGTTGCCTGGTTTACTCCTGAGATTCCCTATAACGACGGGCCTTACAAATTTTATGGCCTTCCCGGCCTCATTGTTAAAATTTATGATACTAAACAACATTATGTGTTCGAGCTTTTAGAAATCACACAGCCCAAAGAAAAGGTAAGGATTGAATACCTACAGCAGGACTTTACAGTGACTAACAAGCAAAAATATTTTAAAGCTATAGATGCGAACAATGCTTCACTTACGAGCTGGGCAAAAGAAAAAGGGCTTGATGAGGAGGTGCAACAAAGTGCTGCCAAGGTAAGCAGAGAAAGAAATAATCCTATCGAATTAAAGCATGATTAAAAACTCAAAGCAGGCAGGAGTGATGAAAATTCATTATTAAATCTATCGTAATATCGAAAAAAAATAGGGACTGCTAAAAACATACACTATGAAAAAGCTAACAGTATTTATTGCAGCACTTTTAATTCAGATGGGAGCTATGGCGCAGTGGTTCGACAAAACGATAACTGAAATTGAGCCTGCTAAACTCATTGTAAATTACAGGCTAAGCTATGTGGACGATTCGCTTGCACCTGAAAATGTAAAGCAAACCGAAATGATGCTTTTGAGAGGTGAAACCACCAGCAAATTTATCAGCAAAAACCGCTACACTTTTGATACAATTATGAAAAATGTTTCCTCACATGAGCAGATGCAGGCCATCCTGATGGACCCAAGTCAACCTATAAAAGCAGGCCGGTTTGATTATCGGATTTTTAAAAATTACCCCGAAGGACGCATTACCTATCTCGACCATATCTTACTGGGTGGCAGCTTT